>CAZZJJ010000014.1:0-15955 GCA_964654405.1 uncultured Treponemataceae bacterium | reverse complement strand
CCTGCTGTTCAGGGCGGATGTTCGAGAAGCCTTTGCAGCGTTTTTCATTGGAGCCCTTGTGGCTCTGGTGGTGCGGCTTTCCGCGCGCCTCAGAATGCCGGATTTTATCGCCAATCTGGCCGGCGGAGCGCTGGCGGCTTTCTGCACCTTGCTGCTGGTCCAAATCGGGTTTCTGAATCGAGCCGATGTGACCATCATTGGCGTCATCATGCTGTTGGTTCCCGGTGTTGCCATAACGAACGCAATCAGAGACACCATTGCCGGGGATTTTGTCGCGGGCCTTGCGCGAGGCGCCGAAGCTTTCCTGGCAGCTGCTGCCATATCGGCAGGCACCGGCGGCGCTTTTGCCCTCTGGCAGATTCTTCAGCCGCTTTTCGGAAAAGGCGCCTGAGCATGCTGGCCCCCCTGTACGCCGCCATCGCGACTTCAGCGTTTTCAATCCTCTTCGGCCTGGGCTGGATAGACGCAAGCATAGCTTCCTGCGGCGCTGCGCTGGGCTGGGCAGTGTACGAATGGTTCCCCGCCCTGCACGCCGAAGCCTTTTCAGTCTTTTTCGCAGCCCTCGCTGCAGGCCTCTTCAGCGAAATTGCAAGCTATTTCAGAAGAAAGCCCGCAACCGTCTACATGATTGCCAGCATCATTCCGCTCGTGCCGGGCGGCGGGATGTACTACACCATGCTTTCGACGCTGGAAGGCAACACCGCAAAATCGGTCGATACCGGCATTGCCACCTTGATGACCGCATTTTCCATCGCGATCGGCCTTGCAGGGGCGAACGTCATAGGCAGAATCGCGTTCGGCAACCGCTATCGCCCGCTCCGAAGCCAGAAATAAGATTCGTGTCTCGAACAAAGCATGCGGTTGGGTGAAAATAAGGGAGCGTTGGGAAAGGATTCGATCGGCCTTGAGCAAATATACAAGGTTCGAGACACTAAGCCAGCTTTTCCCCCGCCCGATTTTTTGATACCTTCAAACCATGTCACAATCGATCACTTCCAATTCCCGAGGAGAATTTCATGTCCTTTACGCTCATTGAAGAACGCCAAGTCCAGGAGATCGCTTCAATAGTCCGGCTGTATTCCCATGACCAGACAGGAGCACGGCTTCTTTCCGTCATCAACGCTGATGAAAATAAATGCTTTGGAATCTCATTCAGAACTCCGCCTGAACATTCCGACGGAGTCGCCCATATTCTGGAACACTCTGTGCTCTGCGGTTCGCGGAAATATCCAGTCAAGGAACCATTTGTCGAACTGATGAAAGGTTCCCTCAATACCTTTCTCAACGCGATGACTTTTCCCGACAAAACCGTCTATCCCGTCGCCTCAACCAATCTGAAGGATTTCCGCAATCTGGTCGACGTGTACCTGGATGCGGTGTTCTATCCGCGCATCACGGAAGACACCTTCCGCCAGGAGGGCTGGCATTACGAAGTTGATGAATCGACGGGAGAGTTGAGCATCAAAGGTGTCGTGTATAACGAAATGAAAGGCGCCTATTCAGATCCTGAAGATTTGCATGCCGACCTCTGCAGGCGTTCGCTGTTTCCGGACACCGCCTATGGATTGGACTCCGGCGGCGACCCCGAGGTAATCCCCACTCTCACCTACGAGCAGTTCAAGAAATTCTACCAGACCTATTACCATCCATCCAACTCATTCATCTTTTTCTATGGCGACGATGATCCCGAAGAACGGCTTGCCATGCTGGACGAGTGGCTCGCTCCCTATACGGCGCAAAAAATTGAGTCACTGCCGGGCATTCAGAAACCTTTTGCCCAACCGGTCTCCCTGGCGGTTCCTTTCTCATCAGAAGAAAACAAGGCATACACGGCGATCAACTGGGCCTTGCGCGAACACGGTGACCAGGAATTCAACCTGGCAGTCGGCATCCTTTCGCATATTCTGACAGGCACCCCGGCATCTCCGCTGAGAAAAGCCCTAATCGAATCCGGCCTCGGCGAAGACCTTGCGGGATTCGGACTCGAGGACGGCCTGCGAGTCAGCGCGTATTCCGTTGGGCTCAAGGGTGTCGCTCCGGAACGAGTCGGCGACGTGGAAAAGCTGATTCGCACAACGCTGGAAAACCTCGTTGCCCAGGGAATCGATCCGGACACTATCGAAGCCTCAGTCAACACCATCGAATTCGCCCTCCGCGAAAAAAACACCGGCCGCTTTCCCAAAGGGCTCGCCGTGATGCTGGAAGCCCTCGGCGAGTGGCTGTATGACCACAACCCCATCGATGCGCTTATTTTCGAGCCAAGCCTCTCAGCCATCAAGGCGCGGCTCGCCCGCAAAGAACGATACTTCGAAAATCTGATCCAAACCCTTTTTATCGACAACAAGCACGCATCGGTTGTCACCCTTCTGCCCGACTCCGAAATCGAAGCGCGGCGCAGCGCGAAAGAAGCGGAAAAAATGGCAGAAATCAGAGCACAGCTTTCCGAACTCGACATTGCCAACATCAAGCAAGAAGCTGAGCATCTGAAAAAACTCCAGCAGACTCCGGACTCGCCGGAAGCACTCAGCACCATTCCCTCCCTCGCGTTGAGCGACATCCCAACGCAGGCGCCGCGCATTCCGCTGGAAATTTTCGAAAACGGCGGGCAGACAACCCTCTTCCACGATTTGCCGACCAGCGGCATTCTCTACCTCGATCTCGCCTTCCCCTTCACTCATATCGAATCCAGACTCCTGCCCTACTTGAGCATATTCGGACGGGCTCTGCTGGAAATGGGCACTGACACGGAAGATTATGTCACCCTGAGCCAGGAAATTGGCAAGCATACCGGCGGCATCGGGGCATCAGCTTTTGCCGCGACTCGGTACGGAAGCGCTGAAGCAATTTCCGCCTTGACGGTACGCAGCAAGACGCTCCTTGAAAACTCGGAAAAATTCTTCAGCCTCCTCGAAAAAATTCTGCTCAAGTCCAATTTTGCCAACCGCGAACGGTTCAGACAGATTGTGCTGGAAGAAAAGGCACAGGCGGAAGCCTCAGTCATTCCATCCGGTCACCGGCTCATCGGTCTCAGGCTGAAATCGAAGCTGACCCGGGCAGACTGGATCTCCGAGCGAATAAACGGGCTTGAAAATATTTTCTTCCTGCGCAAGCTGGCGGAGCGGGCTGAACATGAATGGGAAGCGGTTGAGCAAGATTTGCGGGCTTTGCGCGATAATATTATCACCCGGAACGGTCTCATCGTAAACGTGACCGTCGACCATGAAAATTACAGCTCCCTCAGAACTTCGATTGGGGGTTTTATCAGTCATCTGCCTCAGCGAGGGGCGCAGAACACGGAAGGCATTGCATCCGTCGCTGCCCAGGCCGAGCTCGAAGTTTCAGCACGCCAACCCGGCAGAGCCGAAGCTCTGACCGCCCCGACCCAGGTCAATTTTGTCGGCAAGGCCTTCCCGCTCGGCACCGCAGGCGCACGGCTGCCCGCTTCTTTCCAGGTTGTCAAAAAATATCTGGACACAACCTTCCTCTGGGAAAAGGTTCGGGTTCAGGGCGGGGCTTACGGCGGATTTTCCATTCTGGACATGAATGCCGGTATCATGCTGTTCCTTTCCTATCGTGATCCGAACCTTGTTGATACGCTCGCCATTTACGACCAGGCAGCTGAATTCCTGTCCAGTTTGGAAATTTCCCAGGAAGAACTGACAAAGTCCATCATCGGTACGATCGGCGATGTAGACAGCTATCTGCTCCCGGACGCCAAGGGCTTTACCTCGATGATGCACTATCTGACCGGCTATTCCCAGGATATCAAGCAGAAAACACGGGATGAAATTCTTGCAACAGGCACTCATGATTTTGTGAAGCTGGCCGATGCTTTACGCAGCGCCTTACCCCAAGCCCTCGAAGCGATGCTGACATCCAAGTCCACGCTCGACACGCTGGATTCAGACCAGAAAGCGCGGCTGGAAATTTCTCCGCTTTTCTGATATCGATGAGGGCATTCAGGATCAAACTCGAGGAGCAAGCATGAAGCGCGGTGATTTTATCTGGGGCGGTGTATTCGCGGCAATAACCGCTTTTCTCGTCATTCCGGAAACCCGGCATCTTTTTGAGGCCGCCACACGGTCGCATCCCTATATCATGGGCTTTGTAAAATTCGCCATCATGGCATCCATGGGCGAACTTCTGACCGTGCGCATGCTCCAGAAACACTGGAAAAAGCCCGCAGGATTTGCCGCAAAAGCCATTGTCTGGGGCATCATAGGCATGGTCATTGTGGCAATGTTCGCGCTTTACTCCGATGGAGTCGCGGGGCTGCTCAGACGGGGGCTGTTGTATGCAGGTCAAGGGAAGATTGCAGCGTTTCTCACCGCCTTGTTCACCAGCGCCATCATGAACGGCACTTTTGGCATCTTGCTGATGCTGTCGCACAAAATCAGCGACACCTATATCGATCTGCGCACCGACCGGGAAAAGCCCAATTTCCAGATGACTCTCAAAGCTGTCGACTGGCCCGCATTTTTCAGCTTTGTCATCGGCAAGACCATCCCTTTGTTCTGGATTCCCGCCCACACAATCACCTTCCTGCTTCCCGCGGAATACCGGGTTTTGGCAGCAGCTTATCTCTCTGTTGCGCTGGGGATGATTCTCGCCTATGCGAAACTTCGCAATCAGGAAAAGAAATAATAAAGCCGCCGGGCATTGCGCACCGGCGGCTTTTTTTCAGTTTGAGGTTCGCTCAGACCTTTGTTTTCCGGGTGCTCACATCGAATACAACTGCTGTGACCAGAACGATTCCCCTGATAATATACTGCAGAGAAATATCAGTACCCAGCAGGTTCATGCCATTCATGAGCGACATATACACGAGCGCTCCAATCAAGGAGCCGGTCACCTTTCCAACACCGCCAGCCGCCGACACACCGCCAATATAGGCCGCAGCGATCGCGTCCAGCTCAAACAGGGTTCCCGCCTGGGGCGTGGCTGACTGCAGGCGCGAAGTGAAGAGAATACCGGAGAGCGCTGTCAGAAAGCCCATGGAACCAAACACCATCATGGTGATTTTCTGAACATTGATGCCCGACAGGGAAGCTGCTTCCGGGTTTCCGCCGACCGCGTATATATGCCGGCCAAGGACCGTCTGCTGAGTTATGAAATCATAGGCAAAGACAACAATCAGCATGATCACGACCGTCCATGACATGCCATTGTAGCCAGCCAGAATCCAGGTAATAAAACCAAGAATCGCGGCCATGAAAATCAATTTCATGACGAACATGTCAGTCGGCAGGACATCAAAGCCATATTCCATCTTGCTCTTTCTGTTCCGGATTTGCCCCGCAATAAACCAAACAATGGCGAGTGCGCCGAGAATGAGGGTCAGCTTGTGCACACCCGGCAGAAACGTCTCACTTTTTATGATGTCCGGGATATAGCCATTGCCCAGCGCGTTGAACGTAGGATTATCGATAATGATGGTCCCCGTCTGTCCGGTTACCAGCAAAAGCGCGCCTCGATAAATCAGCCAGCCGGCAAGCGATGTGACAAAGGAAGGAATACCGAGTTTTGCGACGGGATAGGCAGTCAGCAAGCCTGCGAGAACACCAAGAATCAGCACTCCAGGCAGTACAAGAATCAGGGGCAGTTTCCACGAAACCAGTGCGATGGCTGTTACCGCTCCAATAAACCCAGCGAGGAAACCAACTGATAGATCGATATGACGAATGACAATGACCAGGGTCATCCCGACCGCGAGCACGACAATATAGCCAGATTGATTCAGAAGGTTGGCGATATTTCTCGAAGAAATGAAAAGTCCCTTGGTCAGAACCGTGAAAATAATCATGATGAGCGCCAGCGCAATATACATTCCGTAATCCCGCAAATTGCTCCTCACCATTTTTTTGATATCGTTGGTTGTCACAACTCCCCCTCCTTAATTGGTCGCCATGTGCATGATTTTTTCCTGAGTCGCCTCGGCAGCCGGAAGCTCACCGGTAATTCGACCTGTAGAAACCACATATATTCTGTCACTCATGCCAAGGACTTCAGGCAGTTCCGAGGAAATCATGATGATGCTCATGCCCTGCGCCGCCAGGTCCCGCATTATGCAATAAATTTCGTATTTTGCGCCGACATCGATGCCCCGCGTCGGTTCGTCAAAAATCAGAACATCGGGCTTCGAGAAAAGCCACTTGGCTACCGAGACTTTCTGCTGGTTGCCGCCGGAAAGATTGACAACTTTCTGTTCGACATTCGGTGTCTTGATGTTGAGTTTTGCCCGATACTCCTCAGCAACCTTCACTTCGAGATTTTTATTGACAACATTCCAGCTCTTCATAATGTCCTTGAGATTCGCGAGCGTAATGTTGTTTTTTATATCTTGGATAAGAATCAAGCCATTGCCTTTCCGGTCTTCGGAAACATAGGCAAGTCCAGCCTTGATCGCTTTCTCAGGATGATTAAATGCTGCTTTTTTGCCTTTCAGAATGAGATCGCCCGAAAGCTGGTAGTTATCCGGATTACCGAACAGGCTGCGGGCGAATTCGGTCCTTCCTGAGCCGATAAGGCCTGCCAACCCGACAATTTCGCCTTTTCTGATATAAAAATCGACATTGTCCAGAACTTTTCTGCCAGTGACCGGATGAAAGGCAGTCCACTGCTTGGTCTGCAGAATGATACTGCCAAGTTCTCGTGTTTCCTGCGCTGGATAGATATTCTGTATCTCCCGCCCGACCATGTGCTTGATGAGGACATTCTCGTTCACTTCGCCTTTATGGGCGTCAAGGGTACAGATTGTCTGGCCATCCCGCAAAACCGTCACCTTGTCCGCGATCCTGATAACCTCTTTCAATTTATGGGTTATCATGATGCAGGTGACACCCTGTTCCTTCAGCCCGACAATCAAATCCAGGAGGTTGTCGCAGTCATTCTCGTTCAAAGCCGCGGTCGGTTCATCCAGAATGAGCAATTTAACATTGTGGCTCAGCGCTTTTGCAATTTCCACAAGCTGTTGCTTGCCGACACCGAGGTCTTTGATTTTAGTCGCGGGATTGACTTTGAGCCGAACCTTTTCCAGAAGTTCAGTCGCGCGCTGGATAGTTTTATTCCAGTCAATCGCGATGCCCTTCCTGATTTCATTCCCGAGGAGAATATTTTCATAGACTGTCATTTCAGGAACAAGCGCGAGCTCCTGATAGATGATCGCGATTCCCGCTTCTTCGCTGTCATGAATGGCTTTGAATTTCTGCTCGGTTCCATTGAACAGGATCTGCCCCTCATATTCGCCATAGGGATAGACACCGCTCAGCACTTTCATCAGCGTCGACTTGCCAGCCCCGTTTTCACCGACCAGACAATGAATTTCACCGCGCTGAACGGAAAAATTGACATTGCTGAGCGCTTTGACACCGGGGAATGACTTGGAAATATTCTTCATTTCCAGAATTGCTGTTTCCATTCCTGCCTCATTGTTGCGTGCGCCGCATACATTGTTTCGGACAACAAGAAAGGACGGGCTCATGCAAGCCCGCCCTTTTCCGTTCATTCAAACATTATAAATCACAGACCCTTGAAGTTGCTGGCAGGCCAGTAACCGGAATCAATGATCGCGGCTTTCACATTTTCTTTGGTGACCGTGGTAATCATGGTCGGCTTGGCCGGGACATCAACCTTTCCATTGTTATAGGTTGTTGTCTTGGGAGGAACCTTGCCATTCAGGAAATCAACGGCAGCAGCGATGGCGTCCTTGACCAGGATACGGACATCTTTCAGAACAGTCATGGACTGCTTGCCATCGATGATGTACTGGATTGAAGCGATTTCGGCATCCTGTCCGGTGATGTAGTACTTGGTAACATCCTTGTCGGCGGCGAAAGCATCAGCGATTGCACGGGCGGTTCCGTCGTTCGGGGCTGCAATGTAGACCGTACCTTTCATTTCTTTCTTGGCGGCGGTGAGGTTGGCTTCAGCCTTGGACTTTGCGTCGGCGAAGTTCCAGTTTGTGGTTACCTGGCCGATGATGCTCGCCATTTCATCGCGGGTGAGTGTGGCTTTCTTGGAGAGCGCGACAGCTTTGTCGGAGTTGCGGACAATGAATGTTCCGTCAGCGATCTTGGGCTGGAGAACTTTCCATGCACCTTCAAAGAAGAGGAACGCGTTGTTGTCCGAAGCGGCGCCAGCATACAGATAGAGGTTGTTGCCCTTTCCGCTTGCTTTGGAAACGAGGTAATCGCCCCATGCCATACCGACCTGGACCGAGTCGAAGGTGACATAGTAGTCAACAGAAGCGGTTCCGCGGATAAGGCGGTCATAGGAAATGACTTTTACACCGGCTTTGTTGGCGACATCGGCTGCGGCCGCGGCGGCTGTTCCGTCATGCGGGCAGATGATGAGGACTTTGATGCCCTTTGAAACCAGCGATTCAACGTTGGCGCGTTCCTTGGCAGAATCGCCCTGGCTGAAAAGAACTTCGGCGCTGATGCCGGCAGTCTTCAGTGCGTCGAGGAATCTAGTCTGGTCCTGAATCCAGCGGGGTTCATCCTTGGTAGGAAGAACAATACCGACTTTTACCTGTGCAAACGCTGCATTTCCCAATACTACCAGGAAAAGAAGCGATGCGATCAACATAGCAGCACGTTTCATCTGTGCCCTCCTTGAACTAAAAAGACAAAATGTCTTTTGCGCGGTCTGCGCTGTAATCAGTCTGAGGCCGTTTTAAAAATCCGTCATTAGGAATGATTGCACGTGATTGTGGACTTGTTTGAGTTTTTTATGAATTGGCAGCGTATTAGCACTTTTTGTGCAAGACTGTCCGAAAAAGTGCTAATACGAAGACCGAACATTTCGGTATACATCAGCTCTGGAATGGAAACCATCCTTGATGACAGTCTCATCGAGCAGAGGTTTTGTAACCAGGATTGGTTCCAGTCGGACATACGGCACCCCGCCCTTTTTGAGTCCGTCGTTGATGGTCGCGTCGGTGGTGATTTTTTCCTTTTTTGCCAGCATGACCGCAAAACCAGCCGCACGAAGCGCCAGCCGGTCGATGGGCTTGTAGATGGTCGCATATTGCGAGCCTTCGGCGATTCGCTGGCAGGCAGCCAGTTCCGCGTCCTGCCCCACGACCCGGGTTGTCGAAAGGAGGCGGTTTTCTGACAAGACATTGATGGCCGCTTCAGCGAGCATGTCATTTCCCGCTATGACCGCATCGATGGCGCGCGTTCTTGAGAGCACCTGCTCGAGGCCTTTCCTCGCGGCTTCGTTGTCCCAGGTTTCAGGCCAGATTTCTTCGAGGATGTGGATATCGCCCCGTTCGATAAAAGGATCCAGAACTTTATGCATGCCGGTGTTGAGCATAATTGCGTTGTTATCCGTTCTTGCCCCATTGATGATGACATAGTTGCCGCGCGGAACCACCTGAACCAGCGATTCGGCCATCAGACTGCCCACTTTTTCATTATCGAAGGAAACGTAGAGATCAACACCAGCGTTTCTGACCAGCCGGTCATAGCTCAGCACCGGGATTCTTTTGGATTTCGCGTACTTGACGGAGGCGGTCAGCTTGTCGGCATCGTTGGGGATGATGACAAGCACATCAATACCGCGGCCGACCATCGACCTGACCTGCTCGGCTTGGCGGTCCGCATCCTGATCGGCAACCTCGTAGATAAAATCTGCTCCCATCTCTCTGACTGATTTTTCGAAAATTTCAAGATCCCGTTTCCAGCGTTCCACAACAAGCGAATCAAGAGAAAAGCCGATGACCAGTTTTTTATCCTGGCTTTTTTTAGCGCTTCCTCCGCATGATACAATAAAAGTGCCCGCCGCTAGTATGGCGCACAGAATAAGCATTGGTTTTTTAATCTTTGTTTTCATGAGCGCCTCCTGTTTTCCTCGCAAATTCGGACATGTACGCAGTCGGTGTCGTTCCGATCAATTTTTTAAAAAGCCTGGCGAAATAATTCTGGTCTGGATAGCCGCAGGCGGCGCTCACTTCCTTAACGCTTGCACCTGGCCGCTCCAGCATCTTTTTCGCCTGGTCGATTCTGAACATGACCAGATAGCGCGAAAATCCCTGTCCGGTTTCTTCCGCGAACAAGCGTGACAACCTTCCAGGAGATATTCCGATCGCGTCGGCGACTGACTCCAGGCTAAGTGGTTTTGCATAATTATTGTGAACGATGGACATTGCATCGGCAACAATGCGTGAATATTTCCCCGGCGCTTTTTCAAGGTGCTTCAGTAAAAGGCCGATTTTTCTTTCAGCTTCTGCAGCGAACATATCAGCTGAGCTGCCCAGGCAAAGGGATTTAACTCGCATTATATCCTCAGCCTCTTCCTCTGAAAGGCAGGACCTCTCCCGCAATTCTCGAGCGACTCTGCCGACTAACGCAATAAAAGTACCAATCTCGCTTTCCGAAGGAAGCCCTGAAGCGCGGGCGCAAATGGGGATTTCTTCAAGCAGCGGAAGCACAGGCTCTGTCTTTCCGGTCTGGAGGCTGTCCGCAAGTTCATTTTCCAGCGCGGCAAGAAGCAGCTTCCAGGAATCGCCGCTTTTCTTTTGTGCGGTATTGTTAAGATTGCCGATGGCAGCTTCCCAGGATGCGGGACTTTCCGCTGTCTGACACAGCGAACCAAAACCACGTAAAGCTCCTTGCATTCTCTTCAGGATTTCATCAAGTTCGCCGAACGCTTCTTTTGAAGCTTCAACTGCTTCCGTGTTTTTTATGGGAATGAATGCCGCTAGAATTGCGGGAGATATCTTTTCAGCCAGAATGCTGGTCTTATATTGAATATCATTGAGAATTTCATCGAGATCTGCAGGCGCCGCGTAGATTGCGCAAGCAATACCGGCTTCGGTATTCATGTCGAGCATTGATTGCAGCAGTCGCGCTTTTTGTTCGCTCAACGTGCCTAAAACCATTGAGTAGATGAGGTTCTGCGCAGCGAGGGTTTTGCATTCTTCTTTTAATTCATGAAGAATCAGGCTTGTTTTTTCAAGCTTGTCACGATTTTCCAGATATTTTTCAGCCCGCTTGAGCGAAAGGGCGAGCGCCTCCGCGGCAACTGGCTTGAGAAGATAGTCGACCACCCCAAGCTCCAGCGCTTCGCGGGCAATTTCAAAGCGCTCATAGGCCGTGATCATGATAAACGATGGATTGACACCTTTGACCTTGATTTCGCGTATCGCTTCAAGACCGGAAAATCCTGGCATCTTGACATCCATCAGAATTATGTCCGGCGCGGTCCGGATAGCTTTTTCCACCGCTTCTCTACCCGAATTTGCGATGCCAGCCAGTTCATAGACTCCGGAAAAATCCCGCTTTATGATATGCGCTATCCCGGAAGCCACTGGCAATTCATCATCGACAACGAGAATGCGATACACATCAGTCTCCTTTCCGGGGGATTCGAATGGTGACAACTGTACCACCGCCCAATCTGGAATGTATCTCGACAACACCGGCCCCATTGGTGGAAAGCGTTATGCGACGCATGACGTTGCGCAGTCCTATGCCTGAACCATCTTTTCGCGCAGGTTCATGATTAGTGTCGAGCTCCTGATAGAGTCTTGCGATTTCATGTTCGCTCATCCCTTCGCCGTCGTCCTCGACCTGCATCACGACATCGGATCCGTCGAGCGCTATTGCAACTTTTATCGTACCGCCCTCTTCTTTTTTCGCCAGTCCGTGTGTAATGGCATTTTCAATCAGCGGCTGAAGAAGCAATGCGGGCGTTTTCGCGCTGAGCGCTGATACTTCAGCATGAAGTTCGAATTGGTAACGAGCGCCGAATCGTGCTTGCAAAAGTCTGATATACCGCTGGGCACACTCGAGTTCTTCGGACACAAGCACCGTGCGGAATGTCGGTTTGAGCGCATATCGAATGAAACCTGCGAGGTCCTCCAGGAAGTTGCTGGTTCTGTCCGCATTTTCTTCCCAGGCAATTCCCATGCCGGCAGAAAGCGTATTGTAGAGAAAATGCGGATTTATCTGGCTTTGAAGAGCGAGCAGTTCAGCGTCTTTCAATTTATGCTCCATATCGAGCACATGCATGCGTTCCTGCATCAGGCTTTTTTCCATTTCAGCCTTTTCCTGCATGCTGTTGAAGGACTGTTTGATATTATCGCGCATGGTCGAAAAAGCTGTTGCCATAACGCTTATTTCATCCATTCTCTCAGGCTTCGGAAGTTCAGCCTCATAGTTGCCTGTGCCGAGCGCGTTAGCCGCTTCAGCCAGGACCGCGAGAGGCTCGGTCAAGGTATATGAATAGGAAATGAGCAGCATGAGTCCGAGAAGCGTTGCCGCGACAACCAGAATCGCGTTCGTGGTCACCGCGGGAGAAATAACAGACTTGTAATTGCTGAATGCAGCGATCGAATCGGCAATAAACACCTTTTCATTTTTCTCAATCAGAAATCGTATGACGTCAGCGATTTTTTCTGATTCATAATAGGCGGTTGAATAGGTTTGGACATCGCGGCCTCGTTTTCCGGAAACGCTGGTTTCCGTCTTGATGATGTACTGTTCTATTGAGCGAGCCAGATCACGCTGGAGAAGCAGCGATTCGTCATTTCTGATTTCCTGATTGAGTTTTCTTGCCGTATCCGACAGATGCGTCGAATTCTTGATATACTCTTTCAAGGCATCGGAATTTTTCGAGGTCAGATAATTGGTAAGACTGGTTTCTGTCCGGGTGAGCGACTCGCGAAGGTCTTTCATGAGGAGGTTGTTTCTGAAGAGCACGCTAACTGAATCAGCGAGCTGGAATGACGCGAGTCCGGTATACAGGGTTGCCGACATCATGATAAGCAGAATGAGGGCTGAATGCCGGATCATCCGGCTTCGCACCGTATCCGGTTTCCGCTGGCTTTTCATGTTTTTCATCATCGTACAGCCCTCATCGTAACGCCGCCTTCAGGCTTTGTTGATCCAGCACAAAAAAACCGCTTTCATATCGGGCGGGGTTCTTTATTCCGGAGAGCATGTCGGAAAACGCGCGCAAGGCGGATCGACCGATGGCTGAGGAATCACGGACAATGCTTGCGGCAACAACGCCATTCTGTATGTAGCGGCTTATTTCGGGCGTTTCGTCGGTACCCACGATGAGCACTTTCCCAACGGCATTCCGGTCAACAACGACCTGCACCGCACCGATGGTATCGCGAGCGCTTGAGCAGATGAGCGCATTGACCGGCTCGCGGGAATCCAGCATGCTGGCAGCCGATTCCTCGCCGGACATAGCACCCGGCCGTGAGCGAATGGCCGCAACAACACGGGCTCCTGGGAAATTTTTCATGGCTTCAAGAACACCCTGATAAAAAGCTTCATTCAGAATATTTTCGGAACCGGTCTGCGGAAGTATCACTCCGATGCGTGCCGAATTCCCTAGCCTGGGCAAAATTGCCGAGGCGCTCGCGAAACCTTGTTTTTTCAGATCGGAACCGACAAAAAAAGTATCTTCATCCAAAGGCGAATCCATAAAAACCGGAATGAATCGCACATTGCTTCTGTCAGCCAAGGCCTTTCTTTCAGCAAGCGGATCACCGCGCTTTGAAAACATGATGAGCCCATCAACCCGCGCCGCCATTGCCAGATTGAAATATCGTTCAGCCTCGGTATTCGATTCGGCGGGATAGCGGAATATCTGCACAACCGCTTCAATTTTGGATGCTTCTTCATTGAGACCGTTGATGAGTCCGCGAAAATACGAGTCATCGGTGTCCGGGAAAACAGCCGCCAGGTGGTATCGCGCAGGTTTAGCTGAAGATGAACTGCGGAAAATGCCGTCCGCAAGCGCTTTCTGGCTTTTGACAATGAGGTCGGCATTGATGACAGTCGCAGCTATCAGCACAAGGCCGAAAAGTATTGCGAACAATCTTGCGGCGTTTTTCATGACTCTATTCCAGTGCCCTTATTTTCCAAGCCTGGTGAAGTCAGCGGGATTCAATTTCCCGAGCAATCCTGGATCGCCTAACGCGACCCAAATAAAACCGCCATCGAGAACATACCGCGAAAATGCTTCCGAAATTTGGCCAGGCGTTACCGCCTGAATGCGCTGGACATCCATGATCCAGTCCGCTGGATCGCCGCGGTTGACAACCGATCGGATCATCATTCCGGCCATCGCGGAATTCGTGCGCACGGCATTGAAATACTCGTTCTTGAACATCTGCTTGTACGCTTCAAGCGCGTCGGAGATTTTCATGAATTTGGACTCCTCTCCCGGCCGGCTTGGATCGACCGATACACAGCGGCCTTCCGCCATGACTTCTGCCGCTTCATCGATATAGGATTTTATTTTCTCAGTTGCCGATGTTTTGTAGATGGTGATAGAGCCATAATTCGCGCCAAAAGAGCGGATATATGAACCAGGTGTGTAGACCGCGCCATACTGGTCTCTGACAATGGTAAAGAGAAGATCGGAGAAAAGCTTCATGGCAAGACTGGTTGGAAAATAGTCGGAGCTGTCCGGACTCGGAGCAGTAAAATCGCCGCGCATATAGACAACTCCGCGCGATTGCTCGTCTTCTTCCGTATACAGCCGCCCCTGAGCGGTCTTGGCAAAATCCGTCGCTTTAGGAACTGGTCCGAGCCGCAAATTCGGAATGGATGCAAAGGTTTTTTCAAGCTCGGTTTCAAGCGCCTCATTAGAAAAATCACCAACGGCGACAATGAATGCCCGATCTGCCGAAAGATTTTCCGTATACCAGGCTTTTATGGAATCCAACCTGGCCTTTCCGATAGATCCTTCAGTGCCATCTGGATTGGCGGCGTAGGGATGACCTTCAAAGAATTTTTGATTGGTCAGCAAATTGGTCTTCGCCCAGGGATTCTGGTCCTTGGATTGGATATTCAATTCAACTTCGCTTTTAGCCTGATCAAAATCGGATTTTGCGAAAGCAGGCTGTGTCACCATGTCAGCCCAGACTGGCAGGAGCTTCACGAAATATTTATCAAGCACATTGAGGCTCAGAGCGGTATATTCAAACGTCGCTGAAGCCGATATCGAACTCGATGTTTCGTCAAGCAAATCCGTCACAACCGCGTATGGATAATTGACCGATGCTCGAGCTGCTGTCTTGAATGCCAGCAGCGGCCAACCAGCTTTTTCCTGTGGTATCGTGAGCGATCCGCCTCGCAGAACAAATGAAATATTCCGAACTTTATTTGCCTTATTCTCCTTAATATAAACGGGAATGCCATTGGAAAGCGTGAATTGCCTGAACGTTGTGCGATTCATCTCGACAAAATCCACTTTCACTTTTTGCGCCGCCTGGGCACTGACGCCAGATCCGATCGTAAAAAGCATCATCATCGCAATCGCAAGAACCGCGCATTTTTTCCACAGCATGTTTTTCATGGCTGCCCCCTTTACCGCTGCCACCAGAAGGAATTATCGGCATTCACTTTTTCGAAACCATATTCCTGCATTTTTGCCGCCATCCTGGAATCGGAACCGAAGGTGCTGGTTCTGATTCTGAGCATGGTTGCGATTTCAGGCGCCGGCGATGCTTCCGAACCGGTGATATAGTGCTGAATCAGCGCGCGGATATCATCCCAGCTAACCTTGCTGCAATTTTCTTCGTAACCGAAAAAATAATCCGCGGTCGCCGTTGACCACCAGAATGTGAGCGTATCAGTGACAAAGGATTCAGCGGATTCCATGGCGAAAATATTCTGATCGATGAGTTTGGTTTTCGCTTTCTGCAATTCATTCGATCCGAAATATCCGGAAGGGTCTCTCGCGATTTCTTTAAACTCATCAAGAACCGCGTTCTTCAAATTCATCACCCGATCAAGGACCGCTCCCTCGGAAGCCGGCTTTTGTATGAGCATATAGGTCGAAAAAATATAGTTGCCGCCGTCGCGCGCTGTTGGATAGGTAAAATCGATATATTCAGCGTCGTAGAGTCCTTCGACCTTTTTCATGATCGAATCCTTGAACCGGCCGATGGGCGATGAAAGCAAAAAGAGCAGGACATCTGATGTATAGG
>CAZZJJ010000013.1:0-16292 GCA_964654405.1 uncultured Treponemataceae bacterium | reverse complement strand
GACCAGATTTATGTCGAAATTCCCGGTACCCCCGATCCTGAAAGGATCAATTCGATTATCATGGGAAAGGGTAATCTCGCATTCTACATTGTAGATTCCGAAGCGACCGCAGCGCTCTCTTCCTACCTGGCGACCAATCCGCTCGGTGTCGATGAGAGAACCATGACGGTCGCGCAGGCGGGACTGATCCCTGAGGGGAAGATTATCCGCAAGGTTTACAAGAAAGACAGCTACGGGCTCGATGAATTTACCGGCGAATATCTGGTGCTGGAAGGCAAACCGGGCCTGGATGGAAGCCACATCCAGAGCGCGACCGTGTCGAGCGACCAGATTACCGGCAAGCCTGAAACCAATTTTGTGCTGGACAAGGAAGGCGGAGATCTTTTCTATGACTTGACCAGCAAAAATGTCGGCAAGACCATGGCGGTGGTTCTGGATGACAGGGTGAAGAATTATGCCAGAATTCAGGAGCCGATCCGTGAATCAGTCCGAATTACGGGATTCAGCGCTGATGAAGCCCAGGCTTTGGCACTTCTGCTTCGAACAGCTGCTCTTCCAATCTCCCTGTCTGTGGTCACCCAGCAGGCAATCGGTGCTTCACTGGGAGAAGACGCGATCGCGCAGGGCAAGACCGCAATTATCATTGGTCTGCTTGCGGTACTTGTCTTCATGTTTGCTTACTATAAGGGCGCGGGTGTCAACGCGACTGTTGCACAGGCGGTCAACCTCTTTATCATGATTTCGGTTTTAACAGCCTTCAAGCTGACCCTGACACTGCCGTCCATAGCCGGCTTTGTTCTGACGGTCGGCATGGCGGTTGACGCGAATGTCATCATCTTTGAGCGAATCAAGGAAGAGCTTCGATCGGGCAAAACTCGCAAAGCGGCTATTGACGCTGGCTTCCATAAGGCCTTCTGGGCAGTCATGGACTCCAACATTACAACGATCATTGCCGCCTTGTTCCTGGCACAGCTCGGTTCTGGCCCGATCCAGGGATTTGCCATCTCGCTCGCTATCGGCAACATGACGAGCCTTTTCACCTCCTTGTTCCTTTCCAAGCTCATATTCGATTTTGAAACGGACGTTCTCAAAAAGCAGAACGTTTCCATCTCCTGGAGGGCTGAATAAATGAAGCGAATCATACCCTTTACCCGATATTTCCTGCCAGCCGTCCTTGTATCTTCGGCGCTCATACTTTTCGGGCTGTTTGGATTTTTTACCAAGGGTTTCAATCTTGGTGTCGACTTTCAGGCTGGTGTCAATCAGACTGTTCAGCTGGCCTATCCTGTTGCGAGCATCAGCTATGAAGGCAAGGGAAATGCTGAGATGACGGTCTCCGAAACCGCAATTACCCTGGTCTTTTCAGGCGCTGAAACCGATTCCAAAACCGTGGTTCTGAATTATAAGGATAACCCGACCGTTGCCGATCTCGCGAAAGCCCTGGAAGCGCTTCCTGCTGTCAAGGTTCAGCTCGAGCCTGGACAGGAAAACTCGGCAAGCACTCTGCTCGTTCCTACCTATCAGGGTAATACGCTCATCAATCTCAAGCCCGCGTTGGTGCATCGCCTTCCGGCTTCCGACACTGAACGATTTGCCAGCATCGACAAGGTTCGCGAAGCGGTAAAGGATATGGGAAGAGTCTCAGTGCAGACCATCAATCCCACATCACAGCAGCGCTTCATGATCCGCGTTCAGGATGAAGGCAAGGATCCTCGTTTTACAGAAACCGCCAGGGCTGGCATCATTTCCGGACTCGAAAACGCTTTTGGCAAAAACCGTGTCGTCGAGGTCAAGACGGATTTTGTCGGTGCCCGCTTTTCCCAGGGGCTGACTCAGCAGTCAATTTTTCTGGTACTTGCGACCATGGTACTCATTCTTCTGTATTCCACTATCCGCTTCAAGTTTGAATTCGCGCTTGGTGCCGTGCTTGCAATCATGCATGACGCTTTGATCATGATTGCCTTTGTTGTCTGGTCCAGAATGGAATTCAACACAACAACCATTGCTGCCATCCTGACTATTCTTGGTTATTCGATCAATGACACCATTGTTCAGTTCGACCGGGTTCGTGAAGAAAGAAAGTTGCGGCCAACAGATAAATTCGCAGATATTCTCAACTCAGCGCTGACCCATACGTTGGGCCGAACAGTCATAACAACAGCTACAACCATGCTTGCGGTTCTTTCGCTGTTTTTCTTCACAACCGGGAACATTAAGGATTTCGCGCTTGCTCTGCTCGTCGGTATGACTTCAGGCGCGTATTCCACAATCTTTATCGCCAGCGCCTTTGTCCTGTTCTGGAACCAGCGCAAAGAGAAAAAAGGCCATGCATCGAGTATTCCAGCTGCCTCTGCGGCAGGAAAAGCGCAACCTGCAAAATGAACGTGCTTTCCCCAATGTCAGATGATGGGGAAAGCCTTTATGAGGGAATAAAAAGTACTTTACAATGTTGGGCCAAATACTGTATATTTGGCCCCGCGTCGGCGCCGTACCCAAGTGGTAAGGGAGAGGTCTGCAAAACCTTTATGCATCGGTTCAATTCCGATCGGCGCCTAACGAAGAGGCTGATTGCTGCGTGGCGATCAGCTTTTTTTTTGTAGAGCAGATTTTACAGCCGTTCATATCTCCTCCTTGACGTGCAGCCCGCTCCATTCTAGAGTACATGATGAAAATCATTTTCATGCACACCTGCAGTAAAACAGGCTTAGATCGCTGATTGATTTCCAATTCTAGGAAGGCGGGGAGCGTAACGATCGTCCATGAGTAAGGCACAAAAACAATTGCTCATTCTGTCTCTGCCCATGATTCTGTTTGTCATCTCCTGCCTGGCTTTCTGGGGTGCCGGGGCCTCGGTTGTCAGAACCAAAGGCACAATTATGGAAACACTGCTCACCCGGCTTAAATTTGATATAGCGGAATCGGTTGATTCCATTGTTGGAAAAGGGGACCAGCTTGCGGCGCTCCTTGCGGGAAACGCCAGCGTGGACGAACCCGGAATCACAGCGCTTGCGGAACGAATTCTGAGAGAAATCCCTTGTGTAAAAGGAATAGCCATTGCTCCTGATGCAATTGTGAAGAGTTATTACCCTGCCTCCGGAAATGAAAACCTTATTGGTCATGATCTGTTGACCAATCCGGAGCGCCGCGAATCCCTGGCGCTCGCGGTTGAATCACGAAAACCCATTGTATCGGGGCCTTTTTCATCGGTTGACGGTACTGTCTTTTTTATTCGATACCCGGTATTTCAGCATGAAAAGCTGTGGGGATTTATCAGCCTGACAATATCGTTTGATGAGTTTAAAAATGCGATCGGACTGGAACAGCGGTATCCCGGACTGCAAATATCCATATCGCGTTCTAACAGGCCATTCTCAGCGCAATCAAGCCAGCTTCAGCTGCATGGGGAGGCTTGGGATATGGGAATTCAATTCGGCGCTGCTTCAACATTGTTCAGCATTGCGCTTGTGCTTCTGTTTGCTATATCCCTTTCAGCTTCTGTGTTTTTATTTATCCTTCTTCGGCAAAATAATAAAATTGCGCAAGGAAAACCAGCGCCTCGAGCTGGTCAAAAGGCTGCGGCAGTCTCAACAGAACATACACAAGCCTCAAGCCCTGCCCTAAAAGCAGAAAACCTGACTCAGCACAATTTCCGAAACACTGATAACGCTAAACCCGAAGCTGTTTCCCGAACAAAACGGGAAAAAGTCGAGTTCCAGGGGCCGGATGTACCGGGACAGCTATTCATGCCAGAAATGCTGGTTGAGGGCAATCCGGCGCATGTGTTTGCCGCCTACGCGGGAAAAAAGACAGAGCCCGCGCTTGAGGCTGAAAGCCTGCCTCGCCTGGAAAAACCTGCCTCGACAGTCATTTCTTTTATCAAAGCAGAAACCAAGCCGGAATCGCCGAAAATCGCGGTTAATCATGAAGAAAAAGCTGTCCAACCCGAACCGCTTGAACTGGATTTTGGGAAAGAGCAGGGCATGGCTCGGGAACAAACCCCAGTTTCCATTCATGATATAAGCATTCTGGTTGTGGATGACAGCGAAGCCAATCGGGACATCATGGGGAGGATGCTTGCCTTGCGAAAGTATAATGCCGAATTCGCATCGAGCGGCAGCGAAGCACTTGCTCTCTGCGCATCCACACAATTCGATGTGATTTTCATGGACTGTTTCATGCCGGGCATGGATGGCTATAAAACCGCGCGGGCGCTTCGGGATCAGAAACTTGCTGAACGAAGCGTCATAATCGGCATGAGTGCTAAGGTCGGCCAGCAGGAACTCGATCTCTGCATGCAATCCGGAATGGATGACCTGCTGCCAAAACCATTTACCATCAGCGAGCTCGAATTTCGCATCAGAAAGCACCTTTCCTGAAAATTTCGCTTCATCTTCTTTTCAGACGAATCAAAATTGGTTATTGTTCATATCATGAAATCTGACAACCTGCTGCGGCGGCCCTTCCGTTATTCCTACTTCAACGCCACCCTCTACATAATCGCCGCGAATATAGTGCTGTTCGCGCTCGGCTTCATGTTCCCCTATCTGCGGGCATATATGGCATTAAACCCCGCAGCTGTGCTATCCGGCTATGTCTGGCAATTTGTGACATACATGTTTGCCCATGCCAGCCTCTCGCACCTTTTTGTGAATATGCTTGGATTATTCTTTTTCGGTCCGCCGATTGAGAGAAAAATGGGCAGCAAAGAATTCATCCTGTATTATTTTCTCACCGGCACCTTGGCAGGCATTGCCTCTTTCGCCATTTTCGCGCTGACCGGAGCTTGGTACACCATGCTTGTCGGAGCTTCTGGTGCGCTGTTTGCGGTTCTTCTTGCCTTTGCGGTCATTGAGCCAGACGCCATGATATATCTTTACGGTATTATCCCGCTGAAGGCGCCTGTCATGGTGCTTGGCTATGCCGGTATAGAAATAGTGTCACAGCTGCTGAATTTCAGAAGCTCGGTAGCTCATTTGACACATCTGGCAGGCTTTGTTTTCGGGTGGCTCTATTTTCTGGTGCGTTTCCGGGTAAATCCGCTGAAACGGCTTATCACACGGCGCTAACGTTTCCAAGCCCACGCTTCAGCGTAAGCGATCCCTTTCGGCGTCGTCATGCATTTTTTCGAGAATACCCATCAAATGGTCAACAATTTCCTGCTTTTTATCGTCTCTGAAATGGTGGTCGAGCTTGATTCCCGCCAGAAATTCCTTGCTGTCAAAAACCGGGCTGACAGTCAAGACAACTTTGTCAGGGTGCAGCAAATCCTCTTCCATTTCCCCTGATGGATTGATTCTGAGGATGTTGCCATTTATCGCTACAAGACAGAATTTTGAAAAACTCTTGATGTATGAAGCGATTTCCCTGACACCTCGCTTGGTTTCCGGTTCCCATGGCCTGAACCGTGTTCCTGCAGGGAAAACCAGAACAATCCTGCCGCGCTCTTTGACCGAGTTCAATGCTTTCATAGCAGCCCTGTTGATAGCAAAACTTCTTCGCACTTCATGATAGAGCTTGTTGGGGTCTTTGTAATTCTTTTTTATTATCTCGAGCGAACGGCTGGGATAAATGATGATTCGGGAGTAGGCTTTCGCGAAAGCGTTGACAACAGGATTGGATTCGCTCAGCTTAATGCCTGCGATAGAAACAATTTTATCAGCGATTTTGCTGCCATCTACACCGTGCTGCCGCAGCATATAGTGAAAAGCCGGCAGGTCAAAATTGGAATAATGCTCGGCAAGAATGAGGCAAGGTTCACCCTTGTCGGACAGCTGCTGCAAGGCAGCCAAGTTTTCAAAGCCAGCAATGCCGGAACCGGGCAGCAGATGATCAGCGATTATTGTGTCGATATACGGCAGAAGCTCCTTGTTGCCTTCCTGTAAAACATCTTTTTCTGAAACACTCACCTGACTTCCCATATGGGTCATCATCTCGGTAATGAGTGGTTTATATCGGTCGCGGATAGAATCCATCGAGTTCTCCATGCTAAAGGACTAACGTAAACTATAGGCACCAATTCTGTCGAATGTCAATTTACCTCGCAGCTGCAGGGCTTTCCTGGAAAGAACCGAAGATATTTTGGAGTTTTTTTAGGTATTGGAAAATCAGCCAAAACGAATGACCCAAGTGGAGATATTTGAGAAAAAAAGTACATGATATTCTAAAATATTCTATTGTTTTTCATGATATTCCGGATTGACGCTCCGATATTTCCTCTGCCTGGTGTCTTTTCAAATGTATACTTGAAATAGATCAGGAAGAGGAGGTAAGCGATGGAAAGCCAGACAAAGCGGATCGTGCTCGCAGTGCTGATGATCATTGTCTGTGCAAGCGTTTTTGCGCAGAATTCACCGCGAAGCACCTCCGCAACCATCCAGATTGTCGCTGTTGTTCCGAGCATTTTGAAATTGAACCTGGACTTTGCCAATTCTGCAACAGCAACATTGCTTGGCTATCTTCGTTCCGACGGGACAACCAACCCAATGCCCGCGGGCAAAGGGAATCAATTCGAAATAAAACCAGGCGCTACTGTCGAGCTTGGCAGTGCGCATCTTTTTTCCAATGTTCCCGGTTCATATACCATAATTGCCTATTCTGCAAATGGCGGAGCTCTCAGAAACAGCTATAGCATGACCAATGACGCGATTCCCTATTCCTTGATCCTTGGATCGATGCAAGCGGTTCCGCAGGGCGGCGCTTTCCGTTTTACTGCGTCCGGTAAATCGACCAAAGACGGTACAGAGCTGAAAGTGGCTCTCGCCCTTGGCGCGGTTCCTGCAAATGCCCCATCAGGTTTCTACGCGGACCAGCTCATGTTCTCAGTTTCAGCCAATTGAGGAAAAATCGAAGATACAAAGCAATCGCGCTCGCTCGTTATCCGGCGGAGAATGTCGTCAGCGCTGGGAAGATACTAGAATTCGCTTTGACATGAAAAAAGCCAAAACTCCCAGCATCAGGGTCGCGATAAAGAATATCGCAGGATATCCGACAAGATTGGCGGCGAGTGCTCCGAATGCCGGTCCCAGCGCGTTGCCGCCTGCAGAAATCGATGAGGAAATGCCGAAAACCGCTCCCTGATGCTCTCTGGAAGTCTGCTGTGCGATGAGAGCGTTCACGCTTGGCATGGTACCGCCCAGGAAAAAGCCGGTAAAAAATCGCAGAACAAGCAGTTGGTACGGTGTGACCGCAAAACCCTGGGGAAAATAGAAAAGAAACGAACCTGCAATGCAGATGAGCAGAGCTTTGCCATATCCAATACGATTTGATACCTTGCCGGTAATCAGAGCTCCAAGCGCCCCGGCAATCGAAGCAATTCCAATGATCAAACCAGACAGAGAGCCGGTTCCTCGGAACGCTTCGGTCATGTGGAGAACGACCAGCGGAATAATCGGGCTGACAACCGCATTTGCGAATTGTATGGTGAAAATGAGGATCAGCAAGGCTTTGAGCGAAGCATTGCCTCGCACAGCAGAAAAATCAGGAACAGCATTTTTCAGCAGAGAACCGGTTTTCTTATCTGGAATGAAATCCTCGGCTACGAATCTGATAACCAGGAAGGCTGACAGGGCAAGAAGGGCAGATGTGGCCAGAAAATTGACCCTTGAACCAGCCAGGTCGGTGATGACGCCGCCAAAAAGCGGGCCGATTGAATTGCCAATAAATACCGACATCTGCATGAGACCGAGATAGTAGCCGGCTTCCGCTGCCGGAACCAGAGAAGCGGTCAGAACCGTTGCGGCTGCGACAGTCCCGGTAACACAGCCTTGAAGAATTTTCAGCATGAGAACCTGCCAGGGAGCATTCGCGAGGGCAAGGAGGCCCATGATTACAGCCCCGCCGATCATGGCCCGAAGCAGCATCAGCTTACGGCCGTAATGGTCTGCGAGCGCTCCCCAGATTGGCGCAAACACTGCGAGAGCCAGGCTTGATAATCCGTTGATTGCGCCAGTCCACCAATTAAGCCCAGTCGCGTCATGAACACCCAGCTCCCTCAGAAAGAGCGGTATCATCGGGTTGGAGGTGGAAAACCCCATGATGGCGAACAGTTCGGCAACCATCAGGGCGTTGAAGGATTTTTTCCAATTTTGCATAGGGCTGAAAAAGGATGATATCCAATTCGACTTGTTTATGCAATGAATTGAGGGACCTGAACAATGAACCGAGTCTGGAAAGCACCTCAATTGGCAATGACTGCAAAAGTTGCTATATTTTATTTGCTGCATGAAAATGCTGAAATAAAAGGGGTACGAATGATGAAAGCTGAAATTGTTTCGCGCTGGAAGGGTGACATGGCCTTTGAGGCTGATGTCAACGGCCATCCTGTGATGATGGACGCAGATGAAGCGGTGGGCGGCCATGATTCCGGTCCGCGCCCGAAAGCCCTGTTTCTCGCCAGCCTGACTGGCTGTTCAGGCATGGATGTTATTTCGATATTGAAAAAAATGCGTGAGCCCTGCACCTGGTTTGAAATGCGTGTAGAAGGCACAACCGCGGAAGAACACCCCAAAAAATATACCCAGATAAAACTCGTCTACCGGTTTAAAAAAAGCGACAATCTGAATCCAGACAATGTTCTGAAAGCCTGCCAGCTTTCTCAGGATAAGTATTGCGGGGTCAGCGCCAATATCAAAGATTCTGCAGACTTGACCTGGGATGTGGAATTCGTCTGAAAGAAATATGAGAAGCAAAACCCCGCCTTGGTGGAATGGCGGGGGATTTGGCTGTACCAAAAATTTCTGAAGGTCTTGAAATTTTCTGCTGCTTACACTATAGTGTATTAAGGTAGCTGATTTTCTAATAAATGGGAATAAACCGCAATTTTTTCTTACAAATCCCCGACAGTTCAACATTGCTGCCAACTACAGCATTTGCTTTACCACCAAGCGCCTCGATGCGCTATATTATTTATTATGAGGTAAGTACTCGATATGTCCACTGACATTCACAAAATGCGTAACATTGGAATTTCCGCCCACATCGATTCCGGAAAGACCACGCTCTCAGAACGGATTCTTTTTTACTGCCGGAAAATCCACTCTATTCATGAAGTTCGCGGAAAAGATGGAGCCGGGGCAACCATGGATTCCATGGATCTTGAGCGCGAGCGCGGCATCACGATTCAGTCGGCAGCGACCAATGTTACCTGGAAAGATTATACCATCAATCTGATCGACACGCCGGGACACGTTGATTTTACGATTGAGGTTGAGCGCTCTCTCCGCGTTCTGGACGGAGCCATTCTTGTTCTCTGCGCTGTTGCTGGAGTTCAGTCTCAGTCAATTACCGTTGACCGCCAGCTCAAGCGCTACCATGTCCCCCGGCTTGCCTTTATCAACAAATGCGACAGAACCGGCGCCAATCCATTCAAGGTCAAGATGCAGCTGCAGGAAAAACTCGGCTTGAATCCGGCATTTGTAACGATCCCCATTGGCCTTGAAGACAAGCTGGAAGGTGTCATTGACCTTGTTGAAATGCGGGCTGTCTATTTCGATGGTCCGAATGGCGAAGATCTACGTTTTGCGGAAATTCCCGCCCATCTCCAGGCAGATGCTGAAAAATATCGCGAAGAACTGGTTGAATCAGCCTCAATGTTCTCGGACGAACTCGCTGAAGCCTATTTTGAAGGCAATGTCAGCAAGGATCTACTGGTCGGCGCGATCCGCGCAGGCTGCATCGCGGAGAAGTTTGTTCCTGTATTTGTAGGTTCAGCTTATAAAAACAAAGGTGTACAGCTGCTTTTGGACGGTGTTGCCAGTTATCTTCCCGACCCGACGGAAGTCAGAAACGTGGCGCTCGATCTCAATGATTCCGAAAAAGAAGTGGAATTGGCCGCGGATCCGAACGCCAAGACTGTCGCACTGGGCTTCAAGCTTGAGGATGGACAGTACGGCCAGCTTACGTATGTCCGAATTTATCAGGGCGAACTGAAGAAAGGCGACGAACTTCTGAATACCCGCGCGAGAAAGCGATTTAAGGTTGGACGTCTCGTCAGAATGCATGCCAATTCCATGGAAGACATTTCCGAAGGTTCCTGTGGGGATATTGTTGCGCTGTTCGGCGTGGAATGCGCGTCTGGCGACACCTTCTGTCATCCGGATCTCAACTATGCCATGACGAGCATGTATGTACCCGAGCCGGTCATTTCGCTCGCCATCGAGCCGAAAGACAAGAAGTCTTCAGATCAGATGGGCAAAGCGCTCAATCGCTTTACCAAAGAAGACCCAACTTTCCGAAGTTTTGTAGATCCCGAGTCCAATCAGACGATCATCCAGGGAATGGGCGAGCTGCACCTCGAGGTATATATCGAAAGGATGCGCCGCGAATACAAGTGCGAAGTGGAAGTAGGAAGACCGCAGGTTGCCTATCGGGAAACCATCACCCAGCGTGCCGATTTCAACTATACCCACAAGAAGCAGACTGGCGGTTCCGGCCAGTACGGGCGTGTCGCCGGCTATATCGAGCCGTGCGAAGAGCAGGTTTACGAGTTTGTCGATCAGGTCAAAGGCGGCGCGATTCCGTCCGAATACATCCCCTCCTGTGACAAAGGCTTTAAAGCTTCCATGCAGAAAGGTTCGCTTATCGGCTTCCCGATCGTCAATGTTCGCTGTCTGGTGAATGATGGCCAGAGCCACCCGGTTGACTCTTCGGACATCGCCTTCCAGCTCGCTGCCATCGGCGCTTTCCGCGAAGCGTATGAAAAGGCCAAGCCAACCATTCTTGAACCTATCATGAAGGTTAATGTTGAAGGACCGACCGAATTCCAGGGCAACATCTTTGCTTCTCTCAACCAGCGGCGTGGAATCATAACCGCCAGCACCGAGGATGGAACCTTCTGCCGTGTCGAAGCTGAAGTGCCGCTTGCAGAAATGTTCGGGTATTCGACAGTTTTGCGATCACTGACCCAGGGCAAAGCGGAATTTACCATGGAGTTTGAAAAGTACGGCAAGGTACCAACCCAGATAGCTGAACAGCTCCGCAAGGACTACCTTGAGAAGCGCAAAAAGGAACAGCAGAAATAAACGGCATTTAAGCCGCTGAAAGGTGCGCTGGAAAGCACATGTTTTGCCCATCGCACGTCGGCATAAAAAACTTGGGTTTTTAGAAATTTGTCGAGCCGCTTTTGTGAAAATGCGGCTATACTAGAAGTGAGTATGCACAACGAGTGCAATCTTACTACGGCATTCCGGACGGGTTCCGGAAGTGCGGCAAGGAGATTCCATGCTGAAAGAAGAGTTCATTAAAAAGAGCCCTGTACGGATACTTGAGCGATCGATTGAAGGCGGACTGAAACCGGGCAACATTGGCATAATTGCGAGCAAGAAGGGAATCGGCAAGACATCGGTGCTGGTTCAGATGGCGCTTGACAAGCTGATGCAGGGAGAAAAGGTCATCCATGTTTCATTCAATGCCCACACAAGCTATGTCATTTCCTGGTATGAAAATATTTTTACTGAAATTGCGAAGCGCAAAAATCTGGAAAACATTTCCGATCTGAAGGATCAGCTGGTCAGAAACCGGGTTATCATGAATTTTACCCAGGAAGGGGTCAGCGTCGATCAGATTATCCGGTCGCTCCGGGCTTTGATTGTGGACGGCGCTTTTGAAGCCAAAACCATTATTGTCGATGGTTTTGATTTTTCGCACGCGACCGCTGAACGCTTTGAGAAAGTAAAGCAGTTTATCCAGGAAATGAATCTGGAAGTCTGGTATTCCTGCACCCTTGGCGGTGAAGAGCCGATTTTTGACAAGCATGGCACCCCGATTGTTCTCAGGGAAATAATGCCCGTGATTTCAGTTCTGATTGTTCTGGAACCCCTGCATGATTATATCCATTTTAAAGTTGTCAAGGATCACGAAAGAGTCAATCCGCAGGACCTGAGCCTGAAACTTGATTCCCGCTCCTTGCTGATTGCTGAAAACTGATTTTCATACCACGTCTGCATGCTGATGCAATGCGCCGCTCCGGTTGCCGGAGCGGCTTTTTATTTCGCTGGCATAAATTCGAAATTGCGGATCATGACCGAAGTTCTGCCATTTCCCGACGGGCTCGAACAGCCTTCGGCGAGGTACAAATTCATGTGCAGATATTCCTGGCCTGATTTGGGAATGTATTGAGTATTTGTGTATGACCATTGGGCAATGAGCGAAGGCGATGCGGTTGAAGGCAGGGGGCCGTGACCGAGCCAGGCAGCGAATTCGATACGGTCGGGAAGCCAGGTGAAAGCGTAGGATGTAGGCCCTTCTTCGCGGGGCAGAGGAAAGGTTTTGTAATTCCCATCGATGGTGTAGGGTTGGACAACAAACTGGCCCAGCACCGGAGCCTTCTTGATGCCCCATGCTGAAAATTCCAGATCGATTTCAGCATGGTTGAACTTGTTTTGCCGTGAATAGGTAAAAAGGCCAAGAACGAGATTGCTGTCGAGCTGGGCAAGCGGCGTGTCGATCTGGAAAACATAGGTGCCATTGCCCAGACGCTTGTCCATGGTCAATTCGGCGGCATACCAGATGCCTTCTTTGTATCCCAGTTTCAGGGTCACTGAGCCGTCGGGATTTGAGAACACCGAAAGGTCCCTGCCGCCAAAATAGTTGCTTCCCGGTCCCTGCGGTTCTTCGGTCCGCCGAACAGTCCAGGTAAAATGGGAAAAGCTGATTTTTTCCACAGGCGGGCGCGGCTGGGAGAACGCAATCGATGCCGAAAGCAAAAACGCGCAGGCTGTGAAAAAAGTGCCGATTGTCCGCTGATGGTGTCGCATGAACTGGTTCTCCCGGCTATCAGGTCTCAAGATAGAATACATGGGCCTGCTCAGGCAGGACCGCTTCTACAGGATACATCATTTTTCGCTTGCTTACAGCTTCAATGATCGCTTTTTTTCCCTTCCCCGCTGCGATGACAAAGACCTCGCTTGAGCTTTTTAGTAAATTTCCGCGCAAGGTTACCCGAAGTCTGGGTTCCTGCGGACTCATGGTTGGGAAAGCCAGCGGTTTGGAACTGTCTATAGCATCTTGCAGAGAAAAGAGCGAAGCGGTGTGGCCGTCAGCGCCGATGCCGAGGATGCAAAGGTCAAAGGCATTCGTCCCGGATGCGGCAAGCTGGCTTTCCAATTCCGCGGCATATCGGACTGCGGAGGCTTCTGGCGTCAGGTTTTGGATGTCGCAAGTCCAGCGGTGGAAGATGGGCGGGTTCGGCCATCGTTCGGCGCCTTCGGAAGTCTGCCGGAAGGCGTCTATAATCATCAGCGAGTTTAGAAATGGACTGCCTTCTGCAACACAGCGCTCATCGCCCTGCCAGAGGTGGATTTGGATGCCAGCACTGAGTGCCCTGCATTCGCTGGAGCCAGCGATAATTCTGTAGAGTTCTTTGGGGGTCGAGCCTCCAGCCAGGCAGATATGAAAATTTTCCTTTTCGGATACAGCAGCATGTTTCAACACCATGATGACTGCCTGGGACGTCCGGGAAAGCCAGGCTTCCCGCGATGCAAAGGTTTCAATCATCATGCCGCTATCCTGCTCAGGCTTGTGATGGGGGAATGGGCGAAAAGGCTGGATAGCGCCACAGCCCGCCTGCTTCCGGCGTCGCTTCGGGGTCCGTTTCGCGCCAGGCCTTTTCGAGCTCATCGATGACAGCCCAGGCATGCTCCGATTCATCCGCTCTGATAAAGAGGGTAGAGTCGCCGGCAAGGGCATCTGCGATGAGCCGTTCATAGGCTTCGGGAAGATAATTGCTCACTTCCCGCCAGGAAAACCGTAGATGGCTGGCTTTAATGGCCGGGACGCCTGGCAGTTTCGCATTGAAGGTCAGCCAGACTCCCTCATCCGGCTGGATCCGGATAGTGAGCGCGTTGCTGACCAGCTTTTCGCCGCACTGCGCGGCAAAGAGCGCAGAAGGCGGCCGCTTGAATCGAATGACAATCTGGCTGAATTTTTCAGCAAAGGCTTTCCCCGTCCGCAAGGTAATAGGCACTCCGGAAAACCGCCAGTTATCCAGCTCCAGCGTCAGCTGTGCGTAGGTTTCGGTTGCAGAATCGGGACTGACCTTGTTTTCCTTCCGATAGGCCGGGATGACGGCGCCGTTCGGACCTGTGCCCTCGATATATTGACCGCGGCGCGCGTGCCGGACTAGCTCGCTGGCGGAATAGCGGCGGATGGATTGCAGCACTTTCACCTTCTCATCCCGGATGCTTTCAGGGTCGAGGGTGGCGGGCGGCTCCATGGTTACCAGGCACATGAGCTGGGTTAGGTGGTTTTGGAGCATGTCGCGGGCGGCGCCGGCGGTATCGTAGTAACCGCCGCGCTGGCCGATGCCGTCCTGTTCAAATACCGAAATCTCGATGGCGCTGATATGGTGGCAATTCCAGATGGGTTCAAACACCGAATTGGCGAAGCGCAGGTATAGCAGGTTCTGGACTGTTTCCTTTCCCAGATAATGGTCGATGCGATAGATATCCATTTCACGGAAATGGCGATGCAAGAGGTTTGTAAGCGCCCGGGCGCTCTCCATATCTCTTCCGTATGGCTTTTCCACGACAAGGCGTCGCCAGCTATTGCCGCTTGCCGGGCTGTCAGGCTTACCGGAATCCGCTGCGATGGTGCCCAGCCCCGCTGTACCGAGATTTTCTGCGATACCGCCGAAGTGTTCCGGGCCGACTGCGAGGTAGAAAAGGGCGTTGCGGGGCAGGGAAAGACTGCGGGGGTTTCCGTCATCGGCAGCAAAAAAACCGGGATTCTCTCCTGCGATTATTTTCGCGAGGGTCTGGTAACCTTCGGCTTGCTCGAGGTCGGCCTGCAGGTACCAGATTCTGGAAGAAAAAGCGTCGAATGCCGAGTCTGCAAAGGTGGAGTGCCGGGCATGAGCCCTGACATCCTCCAGAACCTGCTTCCTGAATTCAGCATGCTGCAGGGAGCGCCGGGCAAACCCGATGATGACCATGCCTTCGGGAAGGGCTCCCTCCTGATGGAGATCAAACAGGGCGGGGAAAATCTTGCGGTGCGCCAGATCGCCGGTAGCTCCAAAAATGATAAAAAAAGCGGGCTCCGGTGCAAAGCGATGGGCTTCAAGATTGCAGACGGGATAATCCTGATTGATGACATTCATAAAGAATAATATATAGTGAATTTCTGAATACGGCCAGTGAGCGATTTTTCAGCGCTTGCTTGCTGGATACCAATGATACCATTGTTCTTCCGCGCCGTTTTTAATGTGCTTGATGGATTCGGGAGCGCGGCCGAAATATTCACCGAAATTCTCGATATTCGTGATGAATCCCATTCCCCACCCAGCTTCGGAGAAGCGGTCGCCGAGCGGAGCCAGCGAGGTATAGAGCGCTTTCGCCTGTTCTTCCGTTCCGAGCCGGTTTCCATAGGGCGGATTGGTTATCAGATGGCCTATTGCTGAGAAAGGCTCGGCTGATTCAGCTTTTTTCTGTTCAAAACGAATCCAGTCGGCGACGCCTGCCTCTTCGGCATTGCGGCGCGCGATATTCAGTACGGAGGGGTCGATGTCGGAGGCGAGGATGGAGAACTCTGCGTCAGTTTTGATGTGGCTTTCCAACATGGAGCGAGCCTCGCTGACTCCCTGCGGGTTGACAGCTGGCATGGATTCGAAGGCGAAGCGGCGGTTCAGGCCGGGAGCGAAATTGAGCGCATAGAGGGCTGCTTCTATGGCGATTGTGCCTGAGCCGCAAAATGGATCCAAAAGCGCAAACTTCCGGTTCCAGCCGGAGAGAAAGAGCAGGGAAGCGGCAATCGTCTCTTTAAGCGGTGCCTGGCCGGCCATGGCGCGGTATCCCCGCTTGTGGAGCGCATCGCCCGAAGCGTCGATCCCCACACTGCACTCGTCATTATCGAGATAGACGCGCACCGCAAGCTCGTTGCCGGTTTCCGGCATGGTGCGCATCCGGTAATTCTGCATGAGTTTTTCATAGATTGCTTTCTGTGCCATTGCCTGCAGGCTGGTCTGCGCAAAGAGCTTCGACTCGTGCGAGCGTACTCGTTCGATATGAATCTTTGTGTCTTTATAGCAGAACATTTCCCAGGGCATTTCAAAGATACCGTCGAAAAATGCATCAAAATCGACAGCTTTGAATCTGCCAGGTTCTATGAGCACTCGTTCCGCGGTTCTCAAACCGATATTGGTCATCGAGAGCGCCTGGGTCAGATTTTTTTCTTCAATATCGAAATATACCCGCCCCGGTTTTCTTTCGTTTTCACGCAAGCCGAGCCGTTCAAGTTCTTTTGAGGCTATTTTTTCCAGTCCGACAGCGCACAGCGCGATTCCGCGCAAGGTTTGTTTCATG
>CAZZJJ010000012.1:0-16628 GCA_964654405.1 uncultured Treponemataceae bacterium | reverse complement strand
TGCCGGAGGTCATGATTGAAGGGTACAAGGCAGATGGGAAAGGGTTTGAATTGGCAAAAATAGCAATTCAGTCCGGCACCGATATATATGATGGTACACTCAGAGGTTCCTATAAAAATAATTCCATGGATGAGCTTTTGCAAATAGAAGCCAGTTTCAAAAATCGAAGCCGGGTCGCTGAAAGAGCAAGCCTTTCATACAAAAACGAAAATAATCAGCTTGAGGCGTTGCTGAAGCTTGAAAATATCGATTTGGATAAGTATCTCCCCAGCCTAAAAATAAAAGGTTTAGCGTACGGCAAGATTGAAGCGAAGGGTTTCTTCTCTCTGGCTGCGCTGACGCAGGCAATCCGCGACAAACAAGACCTTTGGGCAATACTTCCGCCAGCTACGTTTGAATTCGATATGAAAAATGGTGAACTTCAAAATGCTCCTGTAAATCTTGCCGGAAATGGGACGTTTGAGGGAGGCAATCTCCTGCTCAATATTCCCGTTTTGGAAATAATGCGCAGCAAAATTACCAAAGCAAATCTTTATCTGCAAATTCCAACAGGCAATTTTGCACTTGATTCGCATCTGGAGACGAATCTTGCAAGTTCGCTGCTCGAAACAGACCTTGGTGTGAGCGGACAAGCTATTTTCAGCACAGCTGAGGGTTTTGCCTTGCAGAGCATCAAAATGGCGGGAAATTTAAAAAACATGCAATACCATGAAACCTCAATACTGCCTTGGGCGTTTTCAGGTTCATACCAGAACGGAAATCTGAATTTCCAAGGCGGGAAAGGAGCTGTCAGCCTCAGCATGCTTGCAGATGGTACATTCGATATGCAACTTGAAAAGGATTTGCCAATTCTGGGCAGACTGCGCGGTATTCTGTCTCCGGACGGAACAGTCAATGCCAATATCGAAAATCTCCAGGCTGACCTCAAGAGTCTGGGGAAATACCTTTCAACAAAAACATTCGATATACGGCAGGGCATTGCTAAGGGAAACCTGACAATCAAAGGTTCGCTCGAAGACCCTGAAATCTTCGGCGAGCTTACCATGACAGATGCAGCAGTTTATTCCCGGGAATTGGTTCAGGGCCTGATAGGACCATTTTTTGCCAAAGTTGTCATAAACGGGAAAAATATTGAAACAATGCCCACGGAAATTCCGCTTGAACAAGGAAAGGTCACCGTTGCTGCTACGGGATTGTTTGATCGGTGGAGCATAACGGATTTGCGCTTCAATGTCTCAACCAAACCAGATAGTATCATAGCCCTTTCAGGCAAAATTGCCGGCATAACAGTCATCGATGCAAAAGCCAAAGTCGACCTGACACTCAGCCTCAACGATGAGCTTGTAATCGCGGAAGGCAAACTTTATCTGGAAAAAGGGCAGATTCTTATAGACCCTCAAGGCTTCTTGCCTGAAAATGCGCCGCCTGTAGATGAAAACGCCCTGGCTTTCAGGGTGAAACTTGCGATGACATTTGGCAAACAGCTGGAAGTTTTTATTCCTGACAACAAGATACCGCTCGTCAAAGGATTCACCAATCCGTCAAGCTTCTTGAGTCTCCAATATGACAGCAACAGCCAGGACTTCTCGCTCGATGGAAAAGTAGATTTGAGAACTGGCTATGTCCTCTATTACTTCAGGAATTTCTTCCTGAAAAGCGGAGTAATCGAATTTGCTGAAAACAGCACAAAATTTAACCCCTTGATAACCGCCATTGCCGAACTCCGTGAATCAACGCTGACCGGGCCGGTCAAAATCACGCTCAGCGCTGAAAAATCTCCACTGGAAAACCTGAATCCACGGCTCACATCTGTTCCTTTCATGACAGAAACACAGCTCATCGCATTGATGTCTGGCGGAGTTCTGGCGCTGGACACCAGCAAACCCCTCGATATTCGCGAAGCTGCAATCGCCTCCTCTGAGTTCCTGCCCCAGTTCAACATTTTTAAAACCTTCGAGCAGACAGTCCGCAAGGCACTCGGTCTCGATATCGTTTACATTCGTTCATCATTTATCCAGCGATGGCTGCTCGATCTGACAAAACCTGCCACAGAGCCGGCAACCGAAGATCCGCTTGCCCGCTATCTGGACAAGAGCGAACTCTATATGGGCAAATACCTCACCGATTCAGCCTTCCTGTATGCAGCGCTCAAATTCACGGAAAACCCCCTTGTTAGTTCTTCGCGATTGCGATTAGACTCCGAATTCGGCATTGAACTTGACGCCCCCTTCGGCATTCTCGATTGGAGCATCACGCCGTCACTTTCTGAAGGTTCGTTGGTAACCGGACAAAAACTCAGCCTGAGCTGGCAATTCCAGTATTAGGAAGTTTAAGGAATGAACATGAAACGTGCATTTGCAACGCTGATTGTGCTGCTGGCTGTTCTCTCTGCGGCTTTTGCGCAGGAAACTGAATCCGATTGGTTCTGGAATAAGCCTATTTCCTCCGTCCAATGGGAGGGGATCCGCAGAGCTAATCGAAACGAGCTTGACGCTTTGATGAAAAGCTATATCGGTCAGCAATTTACTGAAGATCTGTGGCTGACCATCCAGGCAAGACTGTATGAGCTTGATTGGTTTGAGACAATCGAACCGCAGGCAGTTCCGGCCAATGATGAAAAGAGCAGAATGATTCTCAAGTTTATAGTTACAGAAAAGCCAGCCATTCAATCAGTCAGAGTAGCTGGAAATTCCGCGGTCAGAACTTCAGAAATTCTGAATGTCATCAGCACCAAGGGCGGCGAAATCTTCAACAGCACGAAAGCCAATCAGGATGATACAGCCATTCTTAAACTTTATATCGAAAAAGGATATCCTGATGTACGAGTGTCGCATCAAATCCAGCCTGTTCAAAACGACCCCTCTCAGCTGGTTCTTACATTCCAGGTAACCGAAGGAAGCCAGGTAGCCCTTCGTTCCATAAATTTTACCGGCAATGCCAGCGTGTCAGAAAAATCACTGAAGGCAGCTGTTACGCTGAAAGAAGCAGCCTTATTCCAGCCGGGGACTTTTCAGGAAAGCAAGCTTGAAGAAAGCCGCAAACTTATCGTTGATTATTACCAGAGCAAGGGATTTGTTGACGCAAAAGTCCTGGATGTTTTTAGGGAAATTGAAAAAGACCCTGATACCGGAAAAAACTGGCTCAATCTGACATTTTCCATTTCGGAAGGAAAACAATGGAAATTTGGCGGCATGGAATTTTCAGGCAACGAGGTTTTTGACAGCGAAAAGTTAAAGAGCCTTGTCAGCCAGAAACCCGGAAACATGCTCAACTATAAAAAGCTTCTGCAGGATAAACAGAAAATTGACGATCTTTATTACGAATCCGGCTACATTTTCAATCAGATTTCAATGAAAGAAAAGCGTGACGAAGCCAGCCAGTCAATCGTTTACCAGATCTCGATTGTCGAGAGGAGTCGGGCGCACATAGAATCACTGAAATTCAGCGGCAATGAAAAGACAAAGGAGTATGTGCTCGCGCGTGAAATGCCGCTCGAGGAAGGTGATATATTCTCCAAGAGCAAAATCATTGAAGGCCTGCGGAATCTCTACAATCTGCAATACTTTTCGGCTGTCGAGCCGCAAATCAGCCAGGGCAGCGCAGAAAACCTTATGGATTTAGTCATCAATGTTGAAGAGATGAGCACTGCGGATATACAATTCGGAATCACACTGTCTGGCCTGGGGCAAACCGGCAACTTTCCGCTTTCCGGCTTTGTAAAATGGAACGACCGAAACCTCGGCGGAACAGGACAGAACCTCGCCGTTAACGCGACAGTTTCTCCGACCGAGCAGTCGCTTGATACCAGTTTTGGAGAGTCCTGGCTTTTCGGCAAAAGAATTTCGCGAAGTTTCGGATTGAATATAACGCATAACTCCCAGACTACCGGCCAAGACATTCTTGCACCCATTTTCAGCAATGAAGATATCCCTGATCCCTTTACCAGCCTCGAAGGGGCAAACAGCTGGAGCGGGTCTATTTCATCGATTCCTTCCGAATACCTTATGCCGTATGACAATTACAGCATGAGCTTGAGTTTTAGCGCTGGATACACCATGCGAACAGCTGTTGGCGATCTTGGTATTTCCGGCGGTATATCATCAGGACTCGGCATGGTTAGTTTCGATGAGAATAAATATCGCCCTTATGAAAAAGAAATGCGCGAAACCAACAACACCTGGCTGCTTACCAACAAGTTGTTCGCGAGGTTCAATATTAATAATCTTGATTTCTGGTACAATCCCTCCCGCGGATACTTTGCCAGCCAGCGCTTGACTCTGGCTGGATTTCTGGGATTTGAGCGGCAGCATTATATAAAATCCGAAACCAAACTTGATGCCTATCTCAAGCTCTTTACTATTCCGCTGTCGGAGACATGGAAATTTTCATGGGTTTTAGCAGGACATACAGGTTATCAGACCCTCTTTGCCCAGCCATGGACCGCTTTGAGCGTGACAAAAGACTGGGTAAGCCTTGACGGAACCTTCAACGCACGAGGCTGGAAAGAGCTTTATAGCACGAAAGGCACTGATGTTTGGGAAAACTCCCTTGAATTGCGAATGCCGCTTGTTGATCAGATGCTCTGGATGGATTTGTTTGTTGATGCTGGTGCCATGAAAACTCAGGGCGGTTGGCTCGATATGACTCAAACAACTCCTGTTCCTTCTGCCGCAGCATTTGGATGGAAAAACTTTGCCTTCAGTACAGGATTCGGGTTCAGGTTTATCGTTCCGCAATTCCCATTTAGATTTTATCTGGTCAAGCGTTTTACCTTTGACGGCAGCGCCTTTGCCTTTAAGACTGCAGGCGCAAATTTTGATTTTGTTCTTTCCATTACGCAACCGCTGTATTGATTGCCAGAATAGAGGAGGCTGAAATGAAAAGAAATCCGTTGCGAATATATATCATCGCGCTAGTGATGATTTTTGGTTTTGCCAGTCAGACTTTCTCACAACAGATTACACGTGTTGCAGTTCTGGATATAGGCAGGGTTCTCTCGTATTACTCCAAAGAAGCCGCCGCCCTTGCCAATTTTGAGAAGAAAAAAGCTGAAGTGCAGGCCGAAGTTGACAAGCGAAGCGCTGAAATCAAATTGCTGCAATCGAAAAAAGCGGAGGCGCAATCTCGCAATGACCAGGAACTCGCATCGTCGCTCGACCTGGAAATTGTGAGAAAAACCGCAGACCTGAAAGAATTTTTAGCAGCGCGCCAAAACGAGCTCGACCTGCTTGCCAAAGCGTTGAGTTCGAGCTCATCGTTTTTACAGCGCCTGAATTCGACCATTGCAAAAGTCGCTGAAGCCGAAGGCTATTCGCTCGTGCTCAATATGAAACCTCAGGATCAGAACGCAAATCTGGTGCTTTGGAACAGTCCCTCAATTGACATCACTGATAAAGTCATTCAGGCTTTGGCTGTAAAATGAGACAGTCTGGAAGTACTCGCCGATCTCTCCTACGGGCGGCGATCGCTTCCTTCCGATTTCTCAAGGAGTGTGGTGAGCAGACGGAATTTTTCTTCGTTTTCCGGGGAAAGCTGAGAAAGCTCGCGGTGAGTTTCCAGTAAAAATTGAGCCGAGACATCCCTGGGAGCTGAAAGAATTTCCAGCCGCTTGCATGCTCCGCAGGGAATATCTGCGAAAATGAATTTGCGCTCCATTCCCATGGTGCTGAGAAGCGATCGGCAGACATCATTGGTTTGATGCATGGTTATAGGCTCAAAACCATGCGCGCGGGCGGATTTTTCAATTAGAAGCAGCAGTCCGAGAAATGTTGAATCCATATATTTGCATGCGCTCATGTCGAATTCAATCTGCTTGACCCCAGCAGCATCCATCTGAGAAAAAAGCCGCGTCTTGAGAACCTGGCAGAGCTTTGCGGTTACATGTCCAATCGGCCGGACCACAAGCCGCCTGTCAGAAATACCGATTTCAATCTGCTCATTTTCCATAAACAATCCTTTCCGGTATTGTAGGGTACCCGGCGAGCCGATATAATTCAAGCCTATGCCCGAACGTGTCACCATGCTGGATCAATACCGCAAGATAAAAGCTCGCTACCGTGATGTCATCCTTTTTTTCCGCCTCGGTGATTTTTATGAAATGTTTTACGAGGATGCCATCGAAGCAAGTGCTTTGCTTGACCTTACGCTTACCAAGCGCCAGGAACAGCCGATGTGCGGCATACCCTACCATGCCGCAAAACCCTACATTGCCCGACTCTTAAAAGCCGGCAAAAAAGTCGCCATCTGCGAACAGCTGACCGCGCCGGGCTCCAAAGGAATCATCGAACGTGATGTCATAGAAGTTGTAACTCCTGGTACTTCTCTTGAGGAAGATTTTCTAGATCATGGTTCGAACAACTACATAGTCAGTGTCTGTACCCTGCAAAAGCAATGCTGTATAGCCTACCTCGATGTTTCTACCGGAGAATTTCTTGCATATCGGCATGACAACGCTCATGAAGACGCAAGCCAGTTTCTCCGTTCCGAATTCTACCGGCTGAATCCGCGCGAAATTATCATTCAGCAATCCATGTACGAAAATCCATCCATCCTATCCCTCTTGCGCGAATTTGAAAGCATGCTCATAGAGAAACGTCCCGATTGGAGCTTTGACATCGAAAAAGCCAGTCAATACCTGAAAGACCGCTTCAAGGTCGCTTCGCTCAAAGGCTTTGGTTTCGATGATCATGCGCCGGAGCTGGCCGCTGCTGGAGCTGTTCTTGAGTATATAGAAGAAAACTCGAAAACCCGCTGTCCGCACATACGATCCATTTTGCCCTATCAAAAGGACGATTACCTCGTTGTCGACGAAGCAACTAAAAAGAATCTGGAAATTGTCCGCAACCTTCAGGACTCCGGAAAGCGCGACACTCTTCTTTTTGTTCTAGATCGAACAAAAACCGCAGGCGGTTCCCGCTTGCTGAAGCAATGGCTCCTTCAGCCGCTTAGACAGAAAAACCGTATTGAAGAAAGGCTTGATGCCGTTGAACACCTGTACCGCGATCAGCTGCTCCTGAATGAGGCACGCCGAAGGCTCGCCGCCATCCTCGATACTGAACGCCTCACCGCACGCCTGGCTATGAACAAGGCACATGCCAAAGACCTGCTGGCGCTCGCCGATTCGGTTCATGCTTCTCTGGAATTGACCGCATTCATGTCGCAAACCCTTGGCAGCAACCAGGAAAAAATCCCTAAACTGCTTGCAATTCGCTTGAGCCCCGAACAGCTGGAAGATTGCCGAAAACTCGTTCATTCCATAAGGACCGCGATCAAAGATGAGCCCTCCATCCTTTTAACAGAAGGAAATCTCATCAGAAACGGATGGAATGAAACCTTGGATCATCTCAGAAACCTGAAGAAAAATTCGACATCCGTGCTGGAAGGCTACCTGGAACAAGAACGTGCTGAATCCGGCATCCAGAATCTGCGAATTCGATATAACAAAATAATCGGCTATTACCTCGAAGTAACGAAAGGGAAGCTCGACAGCGTGCCTCCGCATTTTATTAGGCGCCAGTCGCTTGTCGGCGCCGAGCGTTATACAACCGATAAGCTTGCCGATCTTGAAAGCGAAATCAATGGCGCGACCGAAAAAATAATCGAACTTGAAAAGAGCATTTTCCTGGAAGTTCGCGAAAACCTAAAGCAGTACATCCCTTCTATGGAACAGCTGGCGCGGCAGATTTCCGAAATCGACTGTCTCGTTTCCTTTGCCCAGGCGGCCACGGAGGGCGGCTATTGCAGACCGCAGTTGCTTGAAGCACCGATCCTCGATATCAGCCAGGGCCGGCATCCTGTCGTTGAAACCTGCATCCCGCAAGGCTCCTTTGTGCCGAATTCGATAACGCTGTCAACGCAAGGTACGTATTTTGCTTTGATTACCGGGCCGAACATGGCGGGAAAATCCACCGTTCTGCGCCAGACCGCCTTGATAACCCTGATGGCCCACCTTGGCTCTTTCGTCCCGGCTGATGAGGCGCGGATAGGTTTGACCGACAAAATATTCTGCAGGGTAGGCGCGCAGGATAACCTGGCGCGCGGCGAAAGCACCTTCCTGGTTGAGATGCACGAAACAGCCTATATCCTGAATACCGCGACGGAGAACAGCCTTGTCATCATGGATGAAGTGGGAAGAGGGACTGGAACCCTCGATGGCGTTTCAATCGCCTGGGCAGTCAGCATGTATCTTTTGGAAAGGATTCGATGCCGGACACTCTTTGCTACCCATTATCATGAGCTAACCTCAATGGAACATCCTGGCCTGAAAAACATGAGCATGGCAGTGCTCGAAAATGAAGGTGAAATCGTCTTTCTCAAGCGCCTTAAGGAAGGAGCCTCTGCCGGTTCGTACGGCCTCCACGTCGCGTCGCTTGCTGGAATCCCCGCGGCAGTTCTGGAAAACGCCCGAGTCTTGCAGGAAAAACTGAGCCGATTTGAACACAGCCTCAGCTTGACAGACACCGTATTCAAGCAGGCTGAAGAAAAACAAGCTGAACAACCAGCTTCTCAAAAGGCCAAAGCAGGCGAGCTTTTTTCAGCGGAAGACCTTGCTTTAACCCGACTCAGGGGCCTTGACCCAGATTCCCTAACCCCGCTGCAGGCGCTGACGATTCTGCATGAGCTCAAGTCCATGCTTTGATTCGATTTTTTTAAATCCGGCTTAATAAATTGAATCAGCTTTTACCGCTGCGCGCGTATATTTAATGATGAGATTTGCACAACAATTACAGAAGCTGCTGTTTCCCCATTACTGCGTGCTGTGCGGCAGCCTGTTGAATGATAAAGAAGATAAAGGCTATCCGCTTTGCGCTGTCTGTGAAAGCAGCCTGCCTGTTCCAGGCAATAATCGATGCTGCCGCTGCGGAAGGCCTCTGATTTCCGAAATCGATACCTGCATGCTGTGCAGACAACATGCCTTCGCTTTTGACCGCCTTATCCCCTTGTATGCCTATCAGGATGAAAAAGCGGGCGCCCTAGTAAGAGCGTATAAAAAAGGCAAACGATATTCTCTTGCCCGATTCTGGGCAGCTGAGATTGAAAGAGTTCTGAAGATCGAATTTGGAGCCGCGATTATTGTCCCGGTTCCGCCGAGACCGGAAAAATTACGCTCTGGTGAGCAGGATCAGGTAGAAACGATGGCATCCATGCTGGAGCAGCGAGGTTTTGCCGTCGCGAGAATCCTCGCCAGGGGAGAAAGCATACAGCAGAAAAAATTGAACCGCTCCATGCGGCAGGAGTCCGCGCGCAAAGCCTATCATATTCTCGAGACCTGCAAAAACGCTGTGCCGCAGAAGCTCGTTCTGATTGACGATGTCTTTACCACTGGAGCCACTTTGGACACCTGTGCGAAGATTTTAAAAGCCAATGGCGCCGAGTGGGTCGGCGCTATAGTTCTTGCCTATGATTAGCCTTGAAAACAAGTGCTTGACGCGCGGCGCTTGCGTGAGTATGATACAAATATCTAAAAAAATGAGGATTCTTTTTAGCGATAAGGAGAGTCGTACAGCGACTCTTTTTTTTTGGCAGGATTCCGCCGCCGGGCAGAATCTTTACCTTCGCTTTCTTTCGCGAACCCCCTGACATTATTATTGTACGAGCGAATTCGCGAAAACGGGCGAAGTTTAGCGGCATGCCTATGTTCAGACATATGCGTGTGAAGGAAATGAGCGTGGAAAACGAGAAAAACATTGAAGCGGAAATCGCCGAACTTTTATCCGGAGCTGGATTGCAGTTACTGGAGTTTTCGCTGGGAAGACAGAAAGGAAATGTCAAGGTAAAAGCGGTTATCTATTCTCCAAAAGGAACCGGAACTGACGAATGTACCAAGGCATATCGCCTTATTCTGCCAAGGATTCAGCTCGCGACCAACAACCAGAACCCAGACATAGAGGTCGCAAGTCCTGGCATTGATCGTTTGATAAAGACAAAACGAGAGTGGCAGGCTTTTATCGGCAACGCGGTCAAGGTGCTGGAAAAGGATCAGACTGAATGGATAAGCGGCATACTCAAATCTGCCGATGAAACTTCTGTCGTTCTTGAGAACAGGGGCGGCAGAAAAACCTATGAATATACCGCAATCGTAAAGGCACGATTGGATTCTGCATACAAGGGAGAGTAGGCACATGGCATCAGAAATGGCGGAAGCCATCAGGCAATTAATCAATGAAAAGGGCATCTCCGAAGATCTGATTATCAACACCCTTCAGGAAGCCCTGCTTGCGGCATACAAGAAAAAATTCGGTTCCAATGAGAACGCCATCATCAGGATCAAGGATAATTATGAAGGCGTTGAGGTTTATGCCAAGAAAGTAATTGTCGATTTCGATGAGTTTGAGGACGAGGTGACGCAGATTCCTCTCGAAGAAGCCAGAAAATTCGCGGAGGACGCTGAAGTTGGTGACATCCTCGAGCTGCCGATTGACCTTAAAGAATTCGATCTGCAATCGGTTATGGTTGCCAAACAGACAACCAGGCAAAATTTCAGGGATATTTCCCGCGATACACTCTACGCGGAATACAAATCCAAGCAGGGCGAGCTCATTATCGGATATTACCAGCGTGAACGGAATGGCGTCATCTACGTTGACCTGGGAAAAATCGAAGGCATATTCCCAAAGAAATATCAGTCTCCCCGTGAAGTCTATCATGTTGGCGACCGGATTAAAGCCCTTATCTGGGAAGTTGAAAAAGGGAAGAGCGGCTTGCAGATTGTGCTTTCGAGAAGCCATGCTGAATTCGTCAAGAAGCTGCTAGAGCTTGAAATCCCTGAAATTTATGACAAGACCATTGAAATCTTCAAAATTGTCCGCGAACCAGGGTATCGGACCAAAGTAGCTGTCTACTCAAGACGAGAGGATATCGATCCTGTCGGCGCCTGTGTCGGCCCCAAAGGCATGCGCAGTCAGCTGATAAGCCAGGAGCTCGAAGGCGAAAAAATCGACTTCCTGAAATACGATGTCGACCCGAGGCAGTTTATCAAAAACGCCCTGTCTCCCGCGGAAGTCAAGTCTGTTTACATTTTGGATGAATCCAAGCACATGGCGCTCGCCATTGTTCAGGAGAAAGAGCTTTCAATCGCCATTGGGAAAATGGGACAGAACGTAAAACTCGCAAATCGGCTGTGTGACTGGAACATCGATGTAAAGACTGAAGAGCAGTATCTGCAGGACTCGAGAAATATCGAACTCAAGAAAGCAGCTGACAGCCTCTTTGCCGTCGAAGGCCAAGAAGGCGAGGAAACAACCGAAGAATATGTCAGGCTGTCTGATCTCCCCGGCATGAAACAAGATTGGATTTCCGCCATCCAGAAAGCAAATCTCGATATGGTTGAAGACTTCCTTGAAAAGGAAGACGATGAATTGCTTGCCGAGCTTGGTCTGAAGCAGGCGGAACTTGACAGCATCAAAGCAATAATCGAAGAAAACTTCGAAATTGTTCAGGAAGAAGAAGAGGAAGTAGTAATTCCTGAGGAAGAAGAATATACTTGCCCGGACTGCGGCAGTATTGTAACACCTGACATGACTCATTGCCCGTCCTGCGGTGTTGAATTAAGTTTCGAATTTGGTGACGACCAGCAAGCGTAAAGGTAGGATATGACGGATAGTACTGACAATTCTGAGAAGAAAGTTCACTTGATCAAACAGCCAAAACCGGTAACCCCGGAAAAGCCTGCTCCATCATCATCTGCAGCCCCTGCAGCAGATGAGGAGTCTTCCCAGGAGAAGAAGAAGGTTGTTGTTGTCAAGAAGAAAGTGGTTGTCAAAAAACCTCAGGCAAAAGTGCTCGCCCACCATGATAAGGAACAGAGCCAGCCAATAGAAACGCCGGGACAAACCGGCGCGCAGGAAAAGCCGCAGCAGGAGAAGCAGGTTCAACACGCTTCTCTGTTGAAGGCTCAGGTGGAAAAAGCAGGGGAAATAAATCAGACTGCTCCCGCACAGACTTCGACAGCTTCCTCTGAATCTGTCCATAGTGTAACAGACACTGCTGGAAATGCGGCAAAAGCCGATGCTTCCTCACAGCCTGCGTCCCCGGGTTCTAAAACACAAAGCCAGCAAGCGCCAGCGGAAAAATTCCAAAGCCAAGGATATCAGGGGCAGCGCTCATCAAGCGCTTCGTCCTCGAACCGAGGCTATCAGGGAAGCAACTATCAGGATCAATCAGCATCCGGGTATAATCGAAATCAGCAGCCGCAGGGCTATGGCGGCAGACCGCAAGGTTCAGGATATCAGGGTTCGAGTTATCAGGGAGGAAGCCGCACAGGGTCAAGCTCTGGCTATCAGGGTTCAAGCCGCTCAGGCCAACCAGGCGGATACCAGGGATCGGGATATCAGGGATCCAATTATCAAGGTCAGCGGCCTTCTTCCGGTTATCGCGGACAGCCTGGTTCTCAGCCATCGGGAAGCTATCCATCAGGCGGTTATCCGGGGTCGCGCCCATCTGGTTATCAGGGTTCGCCGGGCAGTTATCCGCAGGGAGGCTCTCCTCAGGGCGGTTATCCTCAGCGCCAGGTAAGGCCAGGCTCAACTGGTCCGGTCGGCAGGGTTGGCGGATACCCGGCTCCAGGTTCGCAGCCTCGCTCGGGCGGATATCCTTCATCATCGCCGGGCGGAAGGCCTGGCGGCTATAGACCGCAAGGCGCGCCTGGAGCTGGAGGCAGCAGGCCAGGCGGTTACCGGCCAGGAGCGCCAGGAACAGGCAGACCGGGAGGCTATGCTGGCAGAGCTCCTGCCGGAAGCCCTCCACCGATGGAGAGCAGCAAGACAGCTCAGCGAAAAACCGCAACCAAGCGAAAGACAACCTTTGTCCGCCGTGAGGATGAGCTGGAAAAGGAACTTCAGCTTAAGAAGAAGGAAGAATCGCGGGCAATCGCAATCCCGAAATCCATCGACATCATGGAAAATATTACCGTCAGCGACTTGGCCAAGAAAATGAACATCAAGCCGGCTGAAATCATAGCAAGGCTCATGAAACTCGGTGTCATGGCGACTATCAACCAGAAAATCGATGCCGACACTGCGACCATTCTCGCCAGCGAATACGGCTGTGAAGTCAAGATCGTCAGCCTTTATGATGAAACCGTCATCGAAAAGGCGGCTGAAAAACCCGAAGACCTCATGCATCGGCCGCCCATCGTAACCGTCATGGGACATGTCGATCATGGAAAGACAAAATTGCTCGACGCTATCCGGAAAACGGACGTTGTTTCCAAGGAGTATGGCGGCATAACCCAGCATATCGGCGCTTACCAGGTTGAAACGCCTCATGGAAAGATTACATTCCTCGACACACCAGGCCATGCGGCATTTACTAAAATGCGGGCGCGAGGCTCTCAGGTGACGGATATTGTCATTCTGGTCGTTTCAGCTGTTGAGGGCGTCATGCCACAGACAAAGGAAGCCATTGACCACGCAAAGGCGGCGGGTGTTCCCATCATCGTCGCCATCAATAAAATCGATTTGCCTGAAGCCAATCCAGACAGGGTCAAGACTCAGCTCTCGGAAATGGGGCTGATCCCGGAAGAGTGGGGCGGTACAACCCAGTTCTGTGAAATATCGGCGCTTCAGAAAAAAGGCATTCCAGAACTGCTGGATGCAATACTTCTCCAGGCCGAGGTTCTCGAACTGACAGCGAGCTACAAGCAGCTGGCTGAGGGAAAAATCATTGAATCCAGGATTGATCAGGGTCGGGGTATCGTTGCGACAATCATTGTAGAAAAAGGCACCTTGCGGATCGGCGATCCATTTGTTGCCGGAATCTATCCCGGAAAAGTCCGTGCGATGTTCAGCGACAAAGGCGCCCGTGTTGATGAAGCGACTCCTTCAACACCTGTCGAGGTGTTGGGTTTTGAGGGCATGCCAATGGCTGGTGATCCCTTCGAAGTAGTAGAAGAAGAGAAGTACGCCCGAGCGATATCGCTGAAACGGCAAGAGCTCAAAAAATACGAAGAAGGCAGAAATGTCAAGAAAGTAACGCTTGACAACCTCTATGAAACCATTTCCGCTGGAGAAGTCCAGGAACTTAAGGTCATCATAAAAGGCGATGTCCAGGGATCAGTTGAAGCTTTGAAGGGAATGCTCGAAAAGCTGTCAACCCGGGAAATCCGGCTCAACGTCATCCGCGCAGCTGCTGGCGCAATATCCGAGGACGATGTCATGATGGCTGCCGCTTCTGACGCCATAATCATTGGCTTTAATGTCAGACCGACACCTGCTTCCAAAGCCCTTGCCGACCGCGAAAAAGTTGATATTCGAAAATACAATATCATCTATCGCGTGCAGGAAGACATCCAGAAAGCCATGGAAGGCATGCTGTCGCCTGAACTCAAGGAACAGGATATCGGTAAAGCTGAAGTCCGGGAAGTCTTCAAGGTTCCGAAAGTCGGCATCGTCGCTGGCTGCTACATTCTCGAAGGCATTGTCCGTCGAAACAGCCAGGTACGAATCATACGGGAATCGATTGAAATTTTCCAGGGCAAGATCAATTCGCTCAAACGTTTCAAGGATGATGCGCGTGAAGTCAGTGCCGGCTATGAATGCGGTATCGGCATAGAAAACTGCAATGATCTGCAGGTGGGTGATATTCTCGAAATCTTTGAAACAGTGGAAGTAGCCCGTACTCTAGGCCAGGCGGTGGATAATGGATCAGATCAGACTCAGAAGGCTTGAAGAACTGCTTCGTGAAGAGATTTCCAATCTCATCAATCGAGGCGAGATAAAAGACCCGCGGGTCAGTTCACTGGTGTCAGTAACCCGCGTGGAAGCCTCACGTGACGGCTCCCACGCGAAAGTCTGGGTCAGTTGTCTGGATAGTGAAAACCTTTCGCTGGATGAAGCCGTACAAGGGCTCGAACACGCGGCAGGATATATCCAGTCCCAGATAGCCAGATCTGTCAGACTCAGATTGACGCCTATTTTGCATTTTATTGCTGATGCAGGCATCCGTGACGGTTTTGAAATGACTGAAAAAATCAAGGGACTTGTCAAGGAATGATATCCGGAGGATTTCTGCTTCTGGACAAGCCATCCGGCATCACCTCATTTTCTTCCTTGGTTGGAGTAAAGAAGGCTTTCCCTGGCTTGCGTATCGGCCACACCGGGACGCTGGATAAATTCGCGTCTGGTTTGATGATTGTGCTGGCTGGCGATTACTCGCATCTGTCCCCCTGGTTTACCGGACTGGATAAGGTGTATGAAGCCGAAATCGAATTTGGCATTGAAACCGACACGCTCGACCCGGAAGGTGAGATAACCGGCAGATCGCCACCTCCGGACAGAGCTAGCCTTGAATCGGCAATTAAGCACTATACAGGTCCTCAGAAGCAAAGGCCGCCTGAATATTCCGCTATCCATGTTAACGGAAAACGATCCTATGAACTCGCCCGCTCTGGCAAGCAGGTTGCATTGACTGCCAGGGATATTGAAATCTATTCGATTTCACTGCAGGACTATAAAGAAAATCTGGCGAAAATGACTGTACATTGCTCCTCCGGAACCTATATCCGTGCGCTTGCCCGTGATATCGCTCATGCCTGCGGCAGTCTGGCCCATGTGAAAAATCTTCGACGAACCAGGGTCGGCGTCTTTGAGCTTCAAAAAGCGATACCATCTGAACATCTGCCGAACCATGAGGATTTTTGCAGCCTTACACCGCAGATTGCCGAGTCGCTGGGGCTGAATGTCGGCACAATTCCGCTCGAAGCCGAAAAAGCCTTCTTAAACGGCAACCCGAAAGCTTTAAGCCAGCTGACATTGGCTGCGGAACTGAGAAAATCCGGCGACATTGGGGGCGGCTGTGATGCGGCAATTTTCTCTGAGAATTCAGCCTTTCTTGGGATTGTGTCCATTTCGCGCGGAAAACTGGCATACCGCAAAGTCATGCCGATTCCTGGAGTCGGAGTGCAATGAATATTCTTTCATGGGAAGAAATGACAGCACAGAAGGGAGCAGTTCCCCGGGCAGTGACGGTCGGCGTTTTTGATGGTGTTCACCTTGGACACCAAAGACTTCTCGCAAAGGTTGCTGATCAGGACAATAGCTTGTGCCGGACAGTTGTTACATTCAAAGAAAACCCCAAGAAACTGCTTCACCCGGCAACGTATAAAGGCAGCCTATTTTCGCTTGATCAGAAAATTTCCAGCTTTGAGGATGCTGGCATGGAAGCCTGCGTACTCATTGACTTTTCTCAAAATTTCGGTAAACTGACAGGTGTTGAGTTTCTCTCTGGTCTTGCGGCTGGAGGGGCGAAGTACCTGTGTGTAGGTCCTAATTTCAGGTGTGGGTATAAAATGGATACTGACGCGCAAGCTCTGGTTACCATTTGTGCCTCACGTGGGGTAAAGGCTGAAATACTGGAGCCTGTGATGCATAACGGGCACCCCGTTAGCTCCTCGCGCATTCGAACAGCCATTTTGGATGGCAGATTGAATGAAGCAAGAGCGATGCTGGGCCGGGAATATGAGATTCCCGTCATGGCGATTGACAATGGTTCCGAAGCGCATTTGATTTTCAAAACGCCTGAGGATGCCGTTCTTCCACCGGAAGGGCTGTACCTTGTCAAATGCCGTGATGGCAAAATCGAGTACGAGGCTGAAGCGGAAATTGCCGCACGACGAGTATGCATACATTCAA
>CAZZJJ010000011.1:14409-17065 GCA_964654405.1 uncultured Treponemataceae bacterium | reverse complement strand
TTGGCTTGTGACCAAAAGCTTGCATCAGCAGGTAGACCATGGCGGTAACCGCCGGAGCCGTCTCGTCCAGATAATCATTCTCGCCGGGCAATTCGCCGCTGGCATGATGGTCAATAAACGCAATGGGCACATCCGGCATGGTTTCGCCGACCGAGCCGATACGGGAAAGCGATGAGCAGTCAAGGACAATGGCGGCTGCTCGTTCGTAATCATTTTCGGGAGGGGCGGAATTTTTAAATTTATGCTCAAATTGCAGAATTTCGGACTTCGTGAAGGGCCCGGAAGAGAGAACGTGGGTACGCTTCCCCATCGAGCGAAGAAAAGAAGCAAGCGCGAGCTCCGATCCAATGCAGTCGCCATCGGGCTCCCGATGTCCGATGACATAGAAACAATCATGCTGTTCAATAAATTGCTGAATCCCTTTCGGTACTTTTTTCATGCTAGGTTCCTTTCTTTCAAATCATTTGACAAAGAGAATTAGAAGCGCCCGGGCAACCGCGGTCAAAGCGTCAAATTGGCTGAAAACGCGGGAATCAGGGCTTTCAAAGACATCCAAACTCATTTCAGGGCCGCGTCCTGCGCTCATGCCATGGAGGAGGATCACCCTGGATTTTCCGGTTCTTGCCACGCTTTCCGCGCTGACGCAGAGAGCGGGAGCAGGCTCTGATTTCAGCCAGCTGTCGGTAAAAATGCAGTCTGCATCCAGAAGCACCTCGGTGAGTTCAGAAGCGATTGCCACAGCAGCGCCTGAAGATTCCGCTTCTTTTTTGCATAGGTTGAAAAAATCCTTATCAGGCCATAAAGCCTGCGGCGAGGCGAGCGCGGTATTCATACCAAGCTTGCCGGCAAGAATCAGCAGAGAACGTATGGTTGGATTGTCGCCCTCCCCGCTCAGAACAAGTTTTTTACCGCGGAGATCGCCGACTTCGTGCTGAAGCAGTAGGATTACAGCAAGCGCCAGCAAGGGATTTTCCTGATTGGTGCCGACATTGAAAACAGGGCGGGCGGAAAACCCTGCCAACGCATCAAGATATTCCTGGCTGCCGCCGCAGCTGACCGCATTGGCAAGCTGTCCTGCAATTCGAGCCATATCCTCAATGGCGGGCGCCAGCAGCTGTTCTGAAGCGGCAAGAGGGAAATGGGGGATGAGGATTCCGGATTCTTTCTGGAAAGCGAGAGCCAATGCCGTTTCTGAAAAACGGTTTCCTGCTGTCTGCATCCCGGCGCCAGACCGGTTGTCAAGCTGAAAAAGCACCTTGTTCTTCATTCGGTGCCCAAGCTTGTTTTTGCTTTTTTCCTGAAACAGCTTGCCTGCCGTTTCAAGTATCAGCCGAATTTCTTCTTTTGAAAAACCTGACCAGGAAAGCAGTGAGCGTCCCCGCATCGCAGAATTGTTCATGTGTATCTCCCGCCAGAATTATGGTATGGTATAGCAAGCGTTCGCCTTGGTCAAGTTTGGGCATCGCTGGAAGTGAAGGTCGAAATGGAAATGGATGCGATCGAGAAAAGTCCGCTGAGCATCAAGCTTGCGAAAATACATGAGATTTTGGCGCCGCTGTGGCCGGACGCCGTGCCGCTTCTCCATTACCGCACTTGTTTCGAATTGCTCTGCTCGGTAGTCCTGAGCGCCCAGTGCACAGATGAACAAGTCAATGCGGTGACGCCGGTTCTTTTTTCGCGTTTTCCGGATGCTGAATCCATGGCAGAGGCTGATATTGCACAGATTGAATCGATTATCAGGCCGACCGGATTTTATCATGCCAAAGCCCGGCACCTGTCTGAATCTGCAAAACTCATCATGAGCCGCTTCAACGGCCAGGTGCCTCAAACTATCGAAGAACTGGTCACCCTGCCCGGAGTCGGCAGAAAAACAGCCAATCTGGTAGTTTCGGCCTGCTTCGGAACGCCAGGGGTGATTGTGGACACGCACGTCATGAGAACGGCTGTCCGCATGGGAATCTGTGACAAGCCTGATCCTGAACTCATAGAAATGACGATCAGAAAAAATCTCCCAGAAAGCCAGCTGACAGCCTTTTCCCATGCGCTCAACCGCCATGGCAAGCATGTCTGCAGCGCGCGCAAGCCGCTTTGTCTGACCGACCTCCAACGCTGTCCTGTTGCGGAGCTGTGCGAACGAATCGGCGTGCCGCGGCAGTAAAGCTTTGGATTTCACGGTCCAAGGTTTTTTTGATAGCGCAACACTTTTTATTTTGGAAATTTTGAAGCAAAACAGCCCGGCGCGCGCGTTATTTTTATATGAAGGAAGATACCGAGTTTCTCGAAGATGGTGTAAACGAGGATCCTGTCGCGAATCTTGCCTGTGAGCGGTTTCATATCCCCTACCTCATGCCCCTGCAGAGGATGGTCATTGCCAACATCCTGGATTCGCTGGATTATCCGGACAACGCAGAGCAGATTTGCCAGATGGCCTTGTTTCCGACCGGTTTTGGGAAAAGCATCTGTTTTCAGCTTCCGGCCCTTTTTCTGCCAGGCTTGACGGTCATCGTCTATCCGCTTTTAGCGCTGATGACGGATCAACAGAAAAGTCTTGATCGGCTGGGAATCCCCTGCTCGCTTTTCCGCGGCGGCCTTGCGAAAGAAGAGGAACAGGCAGTTTTTTCCGCCCTGAAAAGCGGAGCTTCGAACATGCTTATCA
>CAZZJJ010000011.1:0-14380 GCA_964654405.1 uncultured Treponemataceae bacterium | reverse complement strand
CATTGCTGCAAAATCGCATTATTTCCCATTTGGCGATCGATGAAGCGCATTGCGTCAGTGAATGGGGCGAAACTTTCAGGCCCGCGTATCTCGCCCTCGACAAAATAGCAGCGAAACTGAAACCGAAGGTTTTCAGCGCCTTCACCGCCACCGCCAGTCCAATGGTCGAAGCGGCAATCGCGAAGCACCTTTTCGCAGGCAGCGGCTATATCAGGATCACCGCAGACATCGATAAACCGAATATCCATTATCATGTCTTGCGCTCGCTCTGCCCGCGGCACAGCCTTGAAAGGCTCCTTCTCGAGTGCAAAAAGCCCGCGATTGTGTTTTGCCAGTCGCGCGAAGGAACCAGAATCCTGGCGGAAATGGTCGAACGGCGGCTTCCTTTTGAATCGAGATTCTATCATGCGGGGCTCGAACGGGAAGAGAAAATAGCTATAGAAACGTGGTTCATGGAAAGCGAAACCGGCATTCTCATTTCCACCTGCGCGTATGGTATGGGTGTCAATAAAAAGAACATCAGAACGGTCATTCATTATGGCTCGCCGCCTTCGGCCGAAGCATATATCCAGGAGGCCGGGCGGGCAGGAAGGGATGGCGAACCTGCTGAAGCGATTCTGCTGAAATTGCCGGCGGAAGAGAATGCTGCCGCATCGGATCCGGGCAAGACGGCTGACTCAACGGACGATGGAAGCGAGGCTCTGCGGGAAGCGCGCAGAAGGGCTTTCTTGGCATACGGTATGGATGGACGATGTCTGCGGGAACAACTGCTCAATCTGATGGGTTCGAACCTCGAATCGCCCTGCTCGGGCTGTTCGGTCTGTGATGGGAGATGGAGCCGGGAGCCTGAAGGCCAGCGAGAGCTCGTGCAGTTTTTTTCAGCCAATCCATTCCGCTTCAGCCTGTACCAGAGTATCGGATTTTTAAATATGCGGACAGAAGTTGCCGGCAAAAGCGCGCGGAAGCCCCGGTGCAGGAGCGCAGGCGTGCTGCAGGACTGGCAGAGACGCGACAGCATGCTGGCCATACGGGAAGGCTTGCGCAGGGGGATTATCGTTGAAAAAGCCCGCGGCATGAGAAAAGGACGAATAGGTATTGAAGTGTAGCATTTTTAGACATATCATGTAGCATAAAGAAACATTCCATCGAATTTTTCGATGGCAACGAGGATGGTGTGATGACGTATAAAAATCTTGATTCCTGCGCAAGTTTTCAGGCGCTGAAAGAATTACCGCGCGTTTCAATCGCAGAATCGCTGACCCCTGAAAGAATAGAATCATATACAATACCAGCTGCCGAGGGTTTTTTATTCAATTATGCCGCTGCTCCGGTCAATGAAAAAATCATCGATGCTTTGCAGAAGCTTGCCGAAGAGCAGGAGCTGGTTGAAAAATATAGGGCGCTGATTGAAGGCGAGATCATGAACACGGGCGAAAAACGGATGGTGCTCCACCATCTGGCCCGCGGCCAGCTCGGCAAGGCGGTCGTATTTCAGGGACAGAATCTGCGCGATTTTTATGAAAATGAACGCAGGAAGATAGCCGAATTCGCCCAGGCTGTCCATGCAGGGACCCTTGTCGGCGCGACAGGGAAACAATTCAGGACAGTCGTCCAGATCGGAATCGGCGGTTCAGACCTGGGACCGCGGGCTGTCTATCTGGCGCTGGATCGCTGGGCTGAGGCTGCCAGAAGAAAGCGGATGAAAGCTGCCTTTATTTCCAACGTGGATCCAGATGACGCCGACCATACCCTCGCTGGTCTTGACCTTGAAACCAGCTTGTTCATTCTCGTTTCGAAGAGCGGGACAACACAGGAAACCCTCGCCAATGAAACGCTGGTCAGGGCGCGGCTCGAATCGGCCGGTCTTGACAGTTCCCGGCACATGATTGCCGTAACGAGCAAAACAAGCCCGCTCGCTCAGAGTCCTGACTATCTTGCAAGCTTCTTTATCGACGATTTTATAGGCGGGCGATACTCCACATCGAGCGCTGTCGGCGGCGCTGTTCTATCGCTGGCCTTCGGCCCCGAAACCTTCCTGGAATTCCTTGATGGAGCCCATGCAGGCGACAGTGCCGCTCTGGAACCTGACATTCGAAAGAATGCATGTCTATTGGATGCGCTCATCGGCCTCTATGAGCGGAATATCTGCGGCTATCCCTGCACTGCAGTCCTTCCCTATGCAGAGCCCCTGGTCCGATTCCCTGCCCATCTCCAGCAGCTAGACATGGAATCCAATGGAAAATCAGTCAACCGAAGCGGGGAAGTCTTGGCCTATAAGACAGGTCCGGTCGTTTTCGGCGAACCTGGTACCAACGGCCAGCATTCATTCTACCAGCTTTTACACCAGGGTACTGATGTTGTGCCACTCCAGTTCATTGGATTCGCGGAAAACCAAAATTCTTCGGATGTCATTTCAATGGGTACCACGTCCCGCCAAAAACTGATGGCCAATTTCATAGCTCAGATTGTTGCGTTCGCCCGCGGGAAAAAGGATCAGAACCCGAACAAGTGTTTTACCGGAGGCAGACCGGCCACCCTGCTGATGGCCCGACAGCTGGGGCCGCGCCAGATGGGTGCGCTCTTTGCGCACTTTGAAAACAAGGTGATGTTCCAGGGCTTTGCTTGGAACATCAACTCCTTTGACCAGGAGGGCGTACAGCTCGGAAAAGTGCTGGCAAACAAGGTGCTTTCCATCATGCAAGGCGAAAAGACGGATGATACCGCCCTTGAAACCCTGGCTCGCCTGACTTCCAAATTATGAAATCCGGGGAGAAGGCAGGCATCTCCGCAGATAAAGCGCTGATGGCTGATAAAGGCTTACCCCGGGATGCGAAAACCATAGCCTTTACCGGTGGAGGAACCGGCGGCCACATCTATCCAGGTTTGGCCGTAATCGAGGCTTTGCGGCAAAGGGGCTTTACAGGAAGAATTTTCTGGATTGGCTCTCAAAAGCCGCTTGAGCGGGAGATTGTGGAAAAGCAGAGTGTCGAGTTTTACAGCATTCCATCCGGAAAACTGCGCAGATCTTTCAGCCTCGAAAATTTTATTGATCTCTTCAGAATTATCGCGGGGTATTTTGCCGCACGAGCACTACTTGCAAAAACCAAACCAGACGTGCTGTTCTCCAAGGGCGGCTATGTCAGCGTTCCCCCGTGCAGGGCAGCGGTGAGCCTTGGCATCCCTTACGTAACCCATGAGTCGGATGCAAGCCCGGGCTTGGCGACCAGGCTTAACGCCGGCAAAGCCGTCAGGATTCTGGTCAGCTGGCCGAGCACCGCTCAGTATTTCGATCCTGAAACTAAAAAGGTCATTGTCTGCGGCAATCCCGTCAGGCCCTCTCTCCTGGCGAGCAGTCCGGAAAAAGGAAGAAAACTGCTCGGAGCGCCTGATGGTCTGCCCATCGTCGCCTTTATCGGCGGAAGCCAGGGCTCCCGCCAGATCAATGAGCTTGTCAGGGAGGCGCTTCCTTTGCTTGAAGGCAAGGCTTTTGTCGTTCACCAGACAGGGAGCGCTCACTTTGACCCCAAAGCCCATGCGGCGATTCCCGGCCGCTACTTCGCAAAGCCCTACTTTTCGGAAGAAATGGGCAATGTGCTCGCATCTGCCAGGGTTGCCGTTGGAAGATCAGGCGCTGGAATGGTCTGGGAATGCGCCAGCCTCGGCATTCCCATGGTCTTGATTCCGCTTGCCGGATCCGGCACTCGGGGAGACCAGGTTGAAAATGCCCAGCTTGCCGCCGAAGCTCAAGCTGCCCGCGTTCTCAGCGGAGATGCAGTGAGCGGCCAAGCAGTAGCCTCGGCCATTTTGGGTTATCTCGAGGACGAAAAGGCTTGGAAACAGGCCCATAATGCCGCGCTAGCGCTCTCCGGGATCGACCGGGAAGATGGGAGCAGGACGACCTCAGCGGACTATATCGCTGAGACGCTTTTAAATATGATTCGCCAATCATAAGGGAGAAGATGCATGAGTACCATTGACTGGATTTTCGCGGGGATTGTGATTCTGGCCGGCATCCGATGCTTTGTAAAAGGTTTTGTTGCTGAAGTATTATCTGTCGCCGCTTATGCCGCTGGTCTGCTCGCTGCCGTGCTCTTTTCCAACAAAGTCACGGTGTTCCTGGCTGAAAACCTCAAGCTGGGCAACCTCAATTCGACCATTCTCTATATTATAGCCTTCATTATCTGTTTCATTCTTGGCTTCATCATCATGAAAATCCTGGAGAAACTGCTTCGTGAAGGCCTCGAAGCGGCAAACCTCGAAATTTTCGACCGCATTATCGGACTGGCGCTTGGCCTCGTGGAAGGACTGGCCTTTGTCAGTTTCATTCTCATCATACTGGAAATGCAGACTTTTTTCCCTATCGACAAAACACTCGCGACATCGATCTTCGCGAAAACCCTCCTGCCGATTGTCGGACCAGCTATCACACAGAATTTGCAGCCAGCTCTGGACTCTGTCGGGGGGCAATTGAAGCTTGATGAAATATTCAGGAAGAAATAGCTCGTATGTATGAAAACCTCTTGGCACAGGATTCGATTCGTCAGGAACTTATCAGAATGCTGATTTCGGGCGAAATTCCGCCTGCGATGCTGTTTTCAGGCCCTCCAGCCTCAGGCAAACTGACCGCTGCCCTGGAAACCGCCAGAGTGCTCTCCTGCACTAAAGCAGGTCACTGGAACTGTGTCTGCGAAGACTGCAGACGGCATCGGAATCTGATCCACACCGACCTTCTGCTGTTCGGGAAGCGCAGCTTTCCCATCGAGATTGCAGCGGCCCGGGATGTTTTGGTTGAAAAGCCGGGGAAAGCCGCGGCATACCTCTTTACCCGTTCCGTGCGAAAACTCCTTTCTCGATTCAACCCGGTTTTATGGCAGGGGGAAGAGCAAAAAGCCGACCGAGCCTCCCCCATCATTCAGGAAATCGAAGAAGCCCTTGATACAATTGATCCGGAAACTATTACGGAAAACGCTCTAAATGAAAAAACCATCAAAACCGTCGATGAAATAAAGCTCGCCTGTGCCAATCTGGAGCCATTCGTTCCAGAAACGGTAAGCGTTGCCATGGTGCGCAACATGGACAGCTGGGCGCATCTGGCACCTTCCGGGCAGCGGAAAACCGTCATCATCGAGAATGCCGACAGAATGCAGGACGCAGCGCGCAATGCCATGCTCAAGACGCTGGAAGAGCCGCCTGAATCGGTTCGATTCATTTTACTGACATCGCGGCGGGCATCGATGATCGCTACGGTTCTTTCACGATCCCGGATATTTTCCTTCAGCCAGCGTGATGCGAAGGCGACCCGCATGATTCTTGAACGCGTTTTTAAAAGCAATTCCGATGCCGACAGCCTCTCCAGCTTTTTTGAATCGAAAATGCCGTTTTCTCCTTCGGAAGCGAACCGATGTGCCGAACTCATTGCAGGGCTGCTCCTGCTCGACTGCGCAAAGACAGGGCTTCCAGTGCCGGAAGGATATTGCTCCGGAATTGCACGTCAGGCGGCGGCATCCTCCAAAACCATGCGCGATGTACTCGAGGAACTCTCCGAGTCTACCAAATCCTTTGGCAGCAAGGACAAGGCCTTTGCCAATTCGTTTTTGCAGGTTATGAAGTTCCTGCTGACCGTTTTCTCCCGTATGCTTGCTGAATCGAGCGGAAATCCGGAGCTCATGCTGCTGATTGATCGATGGAGCAATCATGTGCGTGAGGCCGCGGTACAATACGGCTCTCTCAACCGGAGTCCAGAACTTTTGCTTACTGTCCTCATCTCGACCTTCGGAGACCGCCCATGAAACCAGCATTCCTTGAAAAAGCCCTGTCGATGGCGGGAAAACTCGATTTCAATGATCTGGTAAAATTGCTCAACCTTGTCGCGATGGATGACATGCGCCTCGAAGCAGCCATCCAATCCATGTTTGATGGCATTATTGTCTGCAACCGCGAACATGTACCGGTAATCATCAACAAATCGGCTGAACGCATCCTGAAGATACCATCAGATTTCGGCAACAAGCCGCTCTGGCAAGGCATTACTGATGAAGATCTGAAGCAGTTTTTCCACGAAGGACTTGTCAGTGAAGAAAATATCATGGGCAACGAATTTGCCATCGATTGCCCGGGCGGCACGAGAATTGTCGCCATCAGCCTTTCAACATTAGTATTCAGCGAAAAAATATCCGGCACCATCATCCACATTGAGGACATTACGGAAAAACGGAAAAGAGAAACACAGTTGAGGCGGGCGGAAAGTTTGGCGGCGCTTACTACCCTCGCAGCGGGAGTCGCCCATGAGATCAACAACCCGCTTGGTTCGCTCTCTATCCACATTCAGCTCATGGAACGGCTTTTAAAAAATCCGCAGAAGCTGGATGACAGGGCATTGCTGCATCACCTGGGCATTGTCAAGGAAGAAATCGACAAACTCGAACATATCGTCAAAGATTTTCTTTTCGCGGTACGCCCCATGGATATCCAATTGCTCAATCAGGATCTGAAACCCATTCTGGAAGAGATCGCGGATTTTGTCCGCCCTGAAGCCGAAAAATATAACATCAAGCTGAAAGTCTCAGTGCAGAAAGATTTGCCGAAAATCCTTCTTGATAAGCGCCATTTGAAGCAAGCCCTCCTCAACCTCATACAGAACGCTATCGCAGCCATGTCAGACGGCGGTACGCTCAAGCTGGAAGCTAAAAAAGCAGATGAGGAAATCAGGATTCTGGTCTCCGACACAGGAATCGGCATTCCGGAAGAACTGCTGACCAAAATCTTCGAGCCATATTTTACAACCAAGAAAAACGGCACCGGCCTCGGACTGACCATCACCTTTAAGATCATCAAGGAACACTCTGGCGATATCAGCCTTGAATCTAAACCGGGCAAGGGAACAACCTTCACGATCCATCTTCCCATACCGCAAGCAGAACGAAAATCACTGCCGATCTATGACGAAGACGCGGTCAGCGCCGGATCCCATGTGGAGGCATAAATGCAATGTACCATACTTGTTGTCGATGACGAAAAAAACATCAGAGAGGGTCTTGGCGAGGCTTTCCGCATGGAGGGCTATGAGGTTCTGACTGCGGCTGACGGCCTCGAAGCGAAAAATCTGCTTGACGAAAAATACATCGACCTCGTGATAAGCGATCTCAGAATGCCCAAGCTGGATGGCAAGGAACTTCTGCAGTATATCAAGCGGCAATGGGAAAATATCCCGGTTATCATCATTACGGCGCATGGGGACATAACCGAAGCAGTCCAGGCAATGCAGCTAGGCGCGCTTGAGTTCATCACCAAGCCGCTTGATTTGGAGCACCTGCTCAAGCTGACAAAAAAGGCCCTCGAATTCCGCGAACTCTCCATCAAGAACCAGGAACTCCGCGAAGAAGTGGAGGCTCAGCACCGGATCAGTTCGATTATCGGCAAGAGTCCCGCCATGAGGAAAATCTTCGATTTGGTTCGCAAAGTCGCTCCGACCAAGGCAAGCGTCCTCATAACCGGAGAATCAGGGGTAGGTAAGGAACTTATCGCCGACGCTATCCACAATCTTTCGCCGCGAAGAGACAAGCCATTTGTCAAAGTGCATTGCGCAGCGCTGGCGGAAAGCCTTTTGGAAAGCGAACTGTTCGGTCATGAAAAAGGGGCTTTTACCGGGGCGCAGGCGCGAAAACGGGGCAGATTCGAGCTGGCTGATTCAGGAAGCTTGTTCCTGGATGAAATTGGCGAAATAAACCAGAATGTCCAGATAAAAATTCTGCGGGTCCTGCAAGAGAAAAAATTCGAGCGGGTTGGCGGCGAGTCGACCATCGAAGTAGATGTCCGGCTGATCGCCGCAACCAACCGCGACCTCAAGGCTGAAATCCAGGAGGGAAGGTTCAGGGAAGACCTCTATTACCGGTTGAATGTCGTGAATATCCACGTCCCGCCCCTGCGCGAGCGCCGCGAGGATATCCCCCTTCTTGCCACGACTTTTCTGTATGAATTCGCCCATGAAAACGGCAAGGACATCCAGGGATTCGACCCCAAAGCCCGCCAGGCCTTATTTTCCTACAGCTGGCCGGGGAATGTGCGGGAACTGCGGAACTGCATTGAAAGCGCTGTCGTCATGGCTTCTGGCAAGGTTATCACGCTTGACGATCTGCCGCCAGGGCCGCGGTCTACCCAGGACAGGACGGAAATCAGAATCCCTGCTTTCTGCACGCTGGCTGAGGCTGAAAAAATAATCATTGCCGAGACATTGGCGGCACTGGGCGGCAATAAAACCAAGACTGCCGAAGTGCTGGCAATCGGAAGAAAAACGCTCTATCAAAAGATCCAGGAATATGGCATCGAACCAGCAGACATTGAGAAGGCCAGTTTGGAAAGCTGAGGCAGTGCCCTGGCTCAGAAAAGCCCTTTCCGGTAGCTGGTGAGTTTTCCCTTCAGCCTCAGAATGGCCTTGGTGTGCAATTGGCTGATCCGAGATTCGGTTACTTCGAGAATCTGCCCAATCTCCCGGAGCGTCAGGTTTTCGTAATAATAGAGAACGAGCACTTTTTTTTCTTTTTCCGGCAATTCCTTGATACACTGGATGACAACCCGCCGAATTTCCTCTTTTTCCATATTTACGTCAGGATTCATGGCCGCGGGAGACTCGATACTTTCCCCCAGACTGCCATGCTCCCCGTCGGTGCCCGAGCTCCAGACATCCGAGAGTGACAGCACCGCGGTGCTGGCGATTTTGCTCATCAATTTTGAAAATTCATCCTCGGTCAAACCAAGGCAAGCGGCGATTTCAGAGTCCGAAGCTGGCCTTCCGAGCTTTGATTCCAGCAGCATGATTGCCTGCTCGATTTCCTTGGCTTTCTGCCGAACCGAGCGCGGAACCCAATCTATTTCGCGCAAATGGTCATACATCGCGCCTCGAATTCGGGTGACTGCGTAAGTCTTGAATTTTACATGTTTTTCCGGATCGAATTTTTCAATCGCATCAAAAAGGCCGAACACACCATAGCCAACCAGATCATCATATTCAACAGAAGGAGGCAGATTCGAAATCACCTTGCCAGCGACATATTTGACAAGCGGTGCATACTGATGCACAAGCCGATCCCGGATGATTCTGTCGCGGCTGCTGTGGTACTCATGCCAGAGAAGGTTTTCTTCCTCATCAGTGCGGCTTTCTGTTTTCTGATTCCGATATTCTAGTTCCATGGTGCTTAGCCTCTCTGCCTATAAAATGTACTTGCTCAAATCCTGCCGTTCCGCAAAGTCAGAGAACTTGTTCCCGACATAGTCTTCATCGATGTTTACCGATTGCCCCGCGAGCGAATCCGCGCCGAACGACAAATCCTCGAGCAAGCGTTCGAGAACAGTATGCAGGCGTCGAGCGCCGATATTCTCCGATTGGCTGTTGGCGACAGCGGCGATTTCAGCGATTTTTTTTATCGCGGCCGGCGTAAAGCTGATTTCCACTTTTTCCGTTGACAGCAGGTCCACATACTGGCGGGTCAAAGCGTTCTTCGGCTCCACAAGAATCCGCTCAAAGTCCTGGGTTGTCAGCGCATCCAGCTCCACGCGGATCGGGAAGCGCCCCTGAAGCTCCGGAATCAAATCCTGAGGCTTGGAGACATTGAAAGCACCTGCCGCGATAAACAGAATATGCGTGGTGTCAACAGGACCCCATTTGGTGTTGACAGTGGAACCCTCAACGATAGGCAGTAAATCGCGCTGGACACCTTCCCGAGAGACATCGATGCCCGAACCGCCCTTCCCTTCCCGATTGGCCACTTTATCCAGCTCATCGAGAAAGATAATGCCCGACTCCTGGACACGATTCCGTGCTTCCTGGGCCGCTTTATCCGGGTCAATGAGTTTGTCCAGCTCTTCTGCTTCCAAAATTGGAAGCGCTTCGGCAACTGTTACCATTCTTTTCTTTTTCTTGCCGCCGAACATGCCCGTCAAATTGCCGAGCGCAAGCCCCATGTCTTCCATCTGAGTCCCGGCAAAAAGCTCAAGTGAGGGTCCTTGGGCGCTGATGGTCAGTTCAACTTCGCGGCTGGCGAGCTTCCCCTCGCGAAGCAGCTTTCTGAATTTCTCCCGTGTGTCCTGAGAGGACGATGGCGCAATGATAGTTGCCTGGGTTGTACCCAGCGGCTCGACCGATTGAGAAAGCCCCGGCAGCAAAATGTCAAGCAGCCGTTCTTCAGCCCGGCGCTTGGCTTCTTCCGCCATGCCGGACTGCATTTCTTCCTTTACCATGGCGACACCAGCCGCCATCAGATCCCTGATCATGGATTCGACATCTCGGCCCACATAGCCGACTTCGGTGAACTTGGTTGCCTCAACCTTGATAAAGGGCGAACCGCAGAGTTTGGCCAGGCGCCGGGCTATTTCAGTCTTGCCAACACCGGTCGGACCGATCATCAGAATATTCTTGGGCGCAATTTCGGAGCGGATATCCTCAGGAAGCAGTTTACGTCTCATTCTGTTCCGAAGGGCAATCGCGACAGCCTTTTTGGCTTTTTGCTGCCCGATGATATATTTATCGAGTTCTTCAACGATTTTTCGCGGTGTCAGCTGGACAAACTCATCGGTCATCAGATTTCCTCCACGATTATCTTGTCATTGGTATAGATGCAGATACCTGAAGCGATGGAGAGGCTTTTGTAGGCTATTTCAGCCGCCGTCATCAGGGGAGTTCTGGCGAGCGTTTCCGCCGGAATGCCGAACCCCTGCATTTTCTCCTCCATTGCCCTAGATGCTTCCAGATACGCCATGGCCGCAGCGTATGCATACGGACCGCCGGAACCGATGGCAATCGCGTCCTCAGCCGGGTCAATGACATCTCCAGTGCCGGACAGCAAAAGCGATTTGTTCGCGTCAGCGACCAGCAGCATAGCTTCAAGTCTTCGCAGCACTTTATCAGTCCGCCAGTCTTTGGCCAATTCGACAGCAGCCCTTGTCAGATCGCCGCCGTATTCCTGGATTTTCATTTCGAAATGCTCAAACAAGGTAAAAGCGTCGGCAGTCGCACCAGCGAATCCACAGAGCACCTTGCCACCGTAAATGGAACGGACTTTTTTCGCGTTGCTCTTCATGACCGTATTTCCCAGTGTCACCTGTCCATCACCAGCCATTGCCACCTTGCCGTTTTTCCTCACAACCAGGATGGTTGTCGATCTGATTTTCGTTTCGTTGTCCATAGCTTTTTTCCTTTACTTTTCCCGATTTCCATGCGGATGGGCCCGCTCATAGACTGAGCGCAGATGCTCCATATCGACATGGGCATACACCTGCGTTGTCGAGATGCTTGCGTGACCTAGCATTTCCTGAACCACCCGGATATCAGCGCCGTTTGCCACCAGCTGGGTTGCAAAACTGTGTCTGAAGGCGTGCGGTGTTACGCGCTTTCTGAAATTTGCCTGAATTCGTCGCTTTTCAAGAATTTTTTCAGCGCCGCGGGGTGTCAGACGGGTTCCTTTCGCGTTGATAAAAACGTAGCCGTGATCCGGCAAGCCTCGCCCGGCCAGGCGCATGGAGCGGATAACCAGATAGCTTCCCAGGGCGCTGAGCGCCTTTTTCCCAAGAAATACCGCCCGTTCCTTGCTGCCCTTTCCCATGACCCGTATGATGCCTTTTGAAAAATCGATGCTATCCAGTTTCATGCCGGTCAGCTCGGAAATCCGGGCTCCGGTGCTGTACAAAACTTCCAATATCGCCCGGTCTCTGAGATCCGCGAATGTAGTTCCCTGGATCGAATCGATCAGCGTGCTCATCTCATCTTCGAAAAGAAAATTTGGCAAAGTTCTGGGCATTCCGAGATTTTCCACTTCCTTGCCCGGATTGGAAGGAAGGGAGGCAAACTGCATACGATAGCGATAGTAGCCGCGAATTGTGGAAAGCGCACGGTTGACGCTTGAGGAGGCTTTGCCTTCCATGACCAGAGAGCCTGCGAACGCCCGCACAACCGGCGACTTGACGCTGTCGATATCGGTGCCTTCGAGAAATTCTTCAAAGCGGGCAAGGTCCTCGCGATACACCCGCACCGTCCGTTCGGAAAGACCACGGACCGATGCCAGGTAGGCCAGGTATTCCTCAATGCGCCGGTCCATTCATTGCTCCTCTTTTTCAAGCTCGTCGCGAGAATGGAGATAGTCGCAGGCAGGATTGATGCAGGCTTTGTGAACTCCCGACACCTTGTCCTGCTTCTCGACGAGGAACCACCCGCATTTAGGGCAAGCCGAGTCGGTCGGCTTGTCGTAAGTCACGAAATCGCACTCCGGGTAATTGCTGCACCCATAAAACTCTTTGCGCTTTCCCTTCCCGGTCTTCCGCGCAATAATGTCGCCTCCGCACTTGGGGCAGACAGCCAGAGGAATGGATTTTGTATTTTTACAGGCAGGAAATCCCGAACAGGCTAAGAAGAACCCAAATTTCCCCAGCTTCTTGACCATAGGCTTGCCGCATTTTTCGCAGACTGCGTCAGTGACCTCATCCATTGCGCCTTTTTTGACCGGCAAGGTGGACATAACCGCATCCACCCGCTGCTTGAACGGGGTATAGAACTCCTTCATCTGGGCTGCCCAATCGGATTTGCCTTCTTCTACTTCATCCAGGAGGCCTTCCATCCGGGCGGTAAATCCAGTATCGAGGATGTCCGGGAAAAATTGTTCCAGAATCTCCGTGATCATGCGCCCCAGCGTAGTCGGCATGAGCTGCCGGGCTTCGCGGGTCACATAGTAGCGCTCCAGCAGTGTCGAAATGATAGGGGCATAGGTAGAAGGCCGGCCGATGCCCAATTCTTCAAGCGCTTTGATGATGGAAGCATCCGTGTAGCGGGATGGACCCTGTGTAAAATGCTGGATGCCGTGAATCTTCTCAACCTGCAATTCCTGGCCAACTGCAAGGCTCAGGACATGGCTTGTCCGCTCTTCTTTGCTCGCTGCAATTCTGATGACTTTGTAAAAGCCTTCTTCAATGAAGGAAGTTGCCGAAGTTCTGAAAATTCCATCATCGATGCTGATATCCGCCGTGGTGACTCTGGTGACAGCCGGTATCATCTGGGAAGCAACAAAACGTTCCCAGATAAGGGAATAGAGTTTCAACTCATCCTTGGAGAGGTATTGAGCCGCTGTTTCAGGGGTCAGCGAAACAGAGGTTGGCCGGATCGCTTCGTGAGCATCCTGGGCCTGTTTGCCGGATGAATACCGCTGGGCCGACTCAGGAAGCTGCGCGGGAAAGTTCTCACCGAGCCAGTCGCGGGATTCCTGGAGAGCGCCTTCCGAAATCCTCGTCGAATCCGTTCGCATGTAGGTGATAAGTCCCTGCCGGTGACTGCCGATATTGACACCCTCATACAGGTGCTGGGCAATCTGCATCGTTTTCTTGCTGGTAAATCCCAAGCGGTTTGCCGCGGTCTGCTGGAGTTTGCTCGTGGTGAATGGCGGCTTGGGCCGAATCACCTTGTCGGCGCTTCGAATGTCGCTGACAATCGCTTTTTCTCCCTCAAGGCGGTGAATCAGCTCCTGTGTCTGTTTTTCGTTTTTCAGGGCGGGTTTCTCGCCTTCAAAAAGAGCAAGTTCGGTTTTCAGCGAAGTTCTGTGGAGTTTGAGCAAGGCTTCTATGGTCCAATATTCTTCGGGAATGAAGGACTCGACTTCGCGTTCACGGTCGCAGATGAGTTTGAGCGCCACAGACTGGACACGACCAGCACTCAGCCCGTTTTTCACTTTTTTCCAAAGCAAGGGAGAAAGATTGTAGCCGACCAGCCGGTCGAGCACCCTGCGCGCTTTCTGCGCGTCCACTTTTGGCAGTTCGATATCCCTCGGCTCTGCGACAGCGGCTTTGATGGCAGATTGCGTAATTTCGTTGAAGGTTATTCTGCGAACAGGCACGCCTGGAACCTTGTCCTCAATATATTTTCCGATTAAATAAGCAATTGCTTCACCTTCTCGGTCAGGGTCCGATGCCATCATGACCGCGGAAGCTTTTTTAGCCTCCGTTACCAGGTCTTTCAGAACGGATGCCCTGCCGCGAATTGTAAGGTATTCAGGCTCAAAGTTGTTTTCGACATTGACGCCAAGGCGTGATTTCGGCAAATCGATGAGGTGCCCCATCGAAGCGAGAACCTTGTACCGTGATCCAAGATATTTTTCAATGGTTTTGGCTTTTGCCGGTGATTCGACGATGACGAGAATCTTGGAACGGGTTTTTGCTGCGGTTTTTGACTTCTCAGCCGGTTTTCTGCCGGATTTCGGAACTGCTTTGCTTTTCTTGATATCAGTCATATACATCCTTCTTCATGATTGTCATTGCCGGCACAAGCTTTCACCTTTCCATACTGCCGTGCGCGAACACGCTCTCCAAGCTCGAAATTGCCAGCCCAGTCAGCATAAATATCCTGAAC
>CAZZJJ010000010.1:0-17540 GCA_964654405.1 uncultured Treponemataceae bacterium | reverse complement strand
GATGCTGACCAGAGCACTTTATCAAAACCACGCCTGCCTCCATGAAGGTGGTTGGTACCATTATTGGCAAATAGCTGATATTCTTTCCCATCGAGCTTAAACCGGGCATCGGCTATGCGGTTGGCAAATCTTCCGACAGTTGAGCCGAAAAAAGGATGCTTGGCAGCATACGGACTTAGCGTTGAGAAACCAAGAATCACATCTTCAATAACACCATTTCGGTCAGGCATGAGAAAACTAACCCATGTTGCACCATAGTCTGAAAAAGCAGCCTGGAATCTTCCGGCTTTGAGGATATACAGTGAAACGTCACTTCCGTCTGCGAGTGTTCCAAAGTATTTTTTTTCTACTGACATCACACACTCCTGGCAAGCAGTCTTATAATCGGTAATAGATCTTATACAATAACTCGAATAATTTCGCAGGGATTATCCGCTTTAACCCAGCAGCGAATTTTTGAAATACTGGACCAACAACCAGTCTCAGCGGCATATTCTTTTTTTCAAGAATGCCAGCGACAGCGCGCGCGGCGATACTCGGAGCCGCTCCATGGGTCTCATCATGTTCCTGAATACTGATAGTCCTTAGAAATGCCTTTGAATAAGGGCTTCCCGATATACCGAATTTTTTACGAGCCGCTGTGAATCCGGTATTGAAATCTCCGGGTTCAACTATGCAGACATCAATACCGAAGGGCTTCACTTCATGCCGCAATGATTCAGTAAAACCTTCGAGAGCAAATTTGGATGAGGAATAAAAAGCCTGATAGGGCATGCCGATTCTGCCGGCAAGCGATCCAATAATGACAATTTTTCCGTGTTTCTGCTGACGCATGATTGGCAGACAGGTTTTTACAACCAGTACGGTTCCCAGAAAATTGGTTCGCATCTGCAGATCAGCATCGCTCATGGATGTGTCTTCCACAGATCCAGCTATACCCATGCCAGCACAGGCAATGAGAACATCAAGCTGATGTTCTTTTTCCAAGATTCGGCCTATCCCTTCGGTCACCGAGGTTTCCGAAAGAACATCCATCGCAAGGAAGACTATTCCATGTTCATCTGTCTTGCCTGGCTGGGGGGGCATTCTGCCTGTACCATATACTTTGTACCCGCGTTCAGTCAGTTCAATGGCAACAGCCTTTCCAATGCCGCTGGTCGCGCCCGTAACAAGCGCTATGGGAATTTGGTCAACCTTACCATCCTGTTTCATTTTTATTCCCTGCTGTAATTACAAAATCATATCGATTTCACCAACCGCTGATACAATAATATGCGAAATCTGCTTTGGGGTCCATCGCTCCGTATCGATAACCAGATGAGCTGGTGAAATATCGTCTGTATCGAGATTGTAAATTTCCTTATACCTTTTTTGATCCCGTGCATCGCGTTCCGCAGTAAAGCGAGCCAGAGCTTCCTTGTCGCCACCCTCACGCTGATGAATACGGTCAACACGGGCAGACTGGCTGGCCTTAAGATACACTTTGAGTGTTGCTTCTGGTAAGAGCCACATTGCAAGCCGCGAGCCTATTACGCAATTCCCCTGGCGAGCCAGTTCGATTTGCCTGGCATCGAGCAATCGGTCCCAGGCGGGATCTTTATCGGCCTTTTCCAGGATATCTGCCAGTGCAAGACCCTTCTCTGCAGCCAAGGCTCTGAATGTATAATTAATAAACTTCAAACCGAGCGCTTCAGCGACAAGGCGTGAGACTGTTGTGTTTCCGCAGCCCGATTTACCAGAAATCGCGATAATAATTGGTTCCATTCTTCCTCACTCGATATTTTTCAGCTGTTCCCGAATATTTTCCAGAGCATCCTTCATTTCGATAACCGCATGCGATACTGGAATGAGAATGTTTTTTGAACCGATGGTATTCACTTCACGATTCATTTCCTGACAAAGAAAATCCAATTTTTTAGCGGGCATTTGTTCAGCTGAAACAATCTTGAAAGCAGCAATGTGCGCTTCCAGGCGGGCTATTTCTTCATTAATTGTCAGACGAACCAGCTGAACTGCCACTTCCTGCAAAAGACGCTGTTCATCATAACCATTGGGTAGCAGTTCCGCAAAACGTTCCCGGAGTTGATTTTTGATCATTTCATCCATTGAAGAAGCATGTTGGCGAATAATGGCAAGCATGCTGGTAAATCGCTCCAGTTCAGAGAAAATATTGGTCTGTGTCGCTTCCCCCTCGCGTGTACGGTGTTCATTGAATTCAGCAATCAGTTCATCCAGAATCGGTCTTAGAGATTGCCAAACGATATCAACATCGACTTCGCGGTCATACTGTAAAACACCATCAAATCCGGCGATCAACGCGAGGTCGGGTTTTTCAGTCAATTCCAGCGATTTCCCGATTTCTGCCAGAGCTGAATAAATCGCCTTCGCTGCGCCGGTATCCGGCTGCACACTGATAGGATACGAAAAGCTTTTTACCCTGAGGTTGAATTCGATTTTTCCTCTGCGAATATTCTCAACCAAAGCCTGCTGGAACAGAGGTTCAAACATGGACAACTGCGGCGGAAGACTGATTGCAACATCCAGATATCGATTATTGTAGCTTTTTACCTGCATCACTCCAGAGATTATATCGGTTTTAAATTCCCGTCGCGCGAATCCTGTCATGCTTGTAAACATTATTGTGTCCTTTCAGCCAATTTTTCATAGAGCGCTCGCCCTAATTTCCAGTTGTCACCAGCACCCATGGTAACGAAAAGATCCCCGGGCTTTAGCAGCGTCTCAAGCTTATCAAGCGCATCCATCGGCTCTTCCGTGTATAAAAGAAAAGACCACTTTCCCGGCATGGGCAGTTCTTCAACTTTTTTTAGCAAAGTACGACCGTTTAGTTCAGGATCAGGAGTTTCACGAGCAGAAGGATAAATTTTATGCAATAAAATGGCGTCCGCAGGGGTTAGGCTTTCCGCGAAAGAATCCAGAAGGGCTCGGGTTCGCGAGTACGTATGGGACATAAAGTCAACGACAAGTCGACGGGATGGCCAGAATGCCTTGATCCCTTCAAGTGTCGCCTTGATTGCTGTTGGGTGATGCCCGTAGTCATCAAGAAACAGGATGCCGCCAGCCTCTCCAATTACTTCACTTCTGCGCCGCGAGCCTTGAAATGCAGCGAGCGCGGTTCGAGCTGAAAGCAGAAATGACTGCAGTTCTTGTGCAGTGGTCTGCGGATTTTCTATCTTGTAGAGGGTTGTACATACCGCTATTGCCCCGGCCGCATCAAGCACAAGATGCTTACCAGGAACATGCAGGGTGAATTCTTCAGAAAAAAGGCCAAGCCTGAATGCCGTCCTGCCCTCTTCCTGCCGTGAAGACTGAACAGAAAAATCTCCTGATGCTGAAAAGCCATATGGGATAAAATTCAGATCTTTGCGATCCTCGCGTAAACATTCGGCAGCCTTGCGCGCTCCAGGATCATCATTGCAATAGATAAAGGTGCCGTTCTTCGGCAGTCTTTGTCCGTACTCTACAAAGGCTTCCAGAATGGAATCATAGGTAGGGTAATAGTCCTGATGATCCGATTCTACCGATGTCAATACGATAACAGCAGGTGAAAAATTGAGAAAATGACGGCGATATTCACAAGTTTCAGCTATGAAGTACCGGTTGCCAAGACTCATGGTACAGCGGTCGCCAAAGCTCGCTACTGCTGATCCCGCCAGAATAGTCGCTGGGAATGACGCTTGTGCCATTATGCTCCCCGCCATCGCAGTTGTTGTCGTCTTTCCATGGACTCCTGCGATACCGGCAGATATCATAGTCCGGGAAAGTGCACCCAGGGCTTCCGGATAGCTGAACAAGGAAAGGCAGCGCCGCTTTGCTTCAAGCAGTTCAGGATTGGTAGCGGGATTGTATGCAGCTGAATAAATGATGGTTGTAACGTCTGCAGGTACATTTTTCTCAGAAAAATTCTCATAAACCGGAATGCCGAGGCTTGAAAGAATTTTATCAGTATAGAAGACATCGGGAACGTCACTGCCTGAAACCTGCGCCCCTGCCCTGACAAGAATTTCAGCTAGCGCTGTCATTCCGGTTCCTTTTATGCCTACAAAATGGAAACGAGCTGAATTCAGGTTTTCTGGAAACTGCTGTATCATGTCCGTATTGTAGGAGAAAGTATAAAAAGCGACAAGCCACAATTGCTTTGAATCAGGTATGGAGATGAATTGAAAGCGAGAATTGAGAAGCGGAATCAGGCGGCAGAATCGCATCCCATCCAGTTTTAATCACAGTTCCCTGATAGATCCGTTCATGAACAGCCTGAAAGTCACTCTGTGCTTCAGTATATGGCATCATTGCAAAGGTGTTGTACTCATCAGAAGGCGGTAATTCTTCAATTGAATGGAAAATGCTGAACCATGTATTCTTTGGTGACCGAAGCTCAAGATTTTCCTTGAAACTATTGTTATATGACAAGAATGCAATAGATTGAAACTCCAGCGATTCTGCTTCAGCAGGAATCGGAATTCGATCATGGCTTTCATATCGAAAAAATTCGAGGTCCCGCATATCGAGGGCCAGCTGAAACCGGATTTCCGGACCAAAGCGAAACTGTATTGCCGTTGTGGAGCGGTTGATTATCTCATAATCTACGCTGATGACATGTTTTTGAAAAAGATAGTTTTTTCGCAAAAAAAGCGGATGGATGGAATCTCCTTGCCTGAGAGAAATCTCCTTGCAGAACACAACCCTGTTAATGTTTTTATCCGCCTCAATCAGACTGTATTGAAGCTTGCTCATATCGAGCTGCTCATCAAGAAAACTTCCCGGAGCGTAAAATTTATCTCGGAGGCATTCAGGCGGAATCAGCATGTTTGAACTGTAGGTACAGCAATAATTGTGTTTGCTTTTCAATGAATCGAGTTCGAATACCGCAGCACCTTTATTGCTGACATAGCAGTTATAGTCATTTGCCTGATATGCGGCTTCAGACTCTCCATCACAATCAATATCATCAAAAACGAGTCCAGGAGAAAAACTGCCGTGCGCGCGGGTCGCTTTTTCCGCATGAATCAAAGCATGATAAGCTCGAGCTCTGATTTCAGGCCGTTTTATTCCGCCAAAATCACCTTCCCAATAGGCATTGCCGTTCTGTCCTTTCCAGAGTTCTTCCATGGCAACTTTTTTTCTTGTCTTATCACCTCGAAGCAGGTTCATGATTGCATGCATATAGTACATTTTGTCAAACAATCGCTTCGAATATGGATTTTGCATGATGAGTTTTCTGACTGGATTTGCATTGCAATAGCTGTTTTGCTTGATCGGAGACGCGATTTTATTAATCATTCGCGATGAAGCGCACAGCGATAAATAAAAAAGACTACCCGATCTGACTTGTTTCATATAGCTCTGGGCTGTGATTGTCTCAAAAATGAGACAATTCTTTTGGAACCAAGCAAAGGTCTTTTCAAAAAGAACATCGGGCGAAGCAAGGCCGCTCACTTCCCACATGCGTGGTATGGCACTCCCGCGAAGCATGACAGATATCAACGGAAGATTAGGGTTGCTTGAAAACTGGTTTTGAACAATGTCCTCGAAGGAAGCGATTGTTTCTAAATCCTCTTCTATGTCAACAACAGGAAAGATATAGAAAAGTTTATGCTGATCTTCAGTAATTCGGGGTTTAAAAACAGTATCAGAATCTACATTCTCAGTATCCAAAAGTTTGAGCGGAAGAAAAGAATAGGAAAGCCCAGAATTTCTGAAGACAGAGGGAAGGCTTGCGTCCCAGGAGTATTCAGGTATCCAGGTCCCTGAAGGACGCTTGCCGAATGCCTTCCTGAGATAGGTTGTTAGCATTTCAATCTGGCCAAGACGATCACCAGGCTGGATTACAGGGTATAATGGGTCGAAATATGGCCCTCCAAGCAATTCAATCTGCTTTTTACCAAGCATTTCTTCAAGCAGAAGCATAAACTCCGGATGGTTTTCTTCTATCCATTGCAGGACTGTGCCAGAGTAATAAAGCACAGCGTGAATAGTCGGAAACTTGTATAACCCAGAAAGAAAGGGACGCCATGAGTTTTGATAGGTCCGCTCAAATATCCTGCTTGAGATTCCATGCGGCATTGAGTTGTATGTTCCAAAAATTACCTTGGTACCCTGCATCTGCTACAAACCTTATTCGAGCAATCGTTCCATCATATACCAGACAGCGTCTGAAAAGGAAGGCTGAAATTGAGCAAAAAAGCATTTACATAGCTTGCCCTACATTTTTTATATTGAATCTTTATGTATGACACACAATAATCAGGCGATTATGTGTGCCATACATATTGCGATACCAAGGCCAAGCATCGCACCAGCTATCACCTCAGGCCAGGTATGGCCATGTACCTCTTTCAGAGCCGAATAAGCAATACCTAATCTTGATGCCAGCTCCTGGCCCAGGCGATTGAGCGTTTTTGCTTGCAAACCTGATGAACGTCTGACACCCAAAGCGTCTCTAATAACAATCAGCGTAATGAAAAAAGCAAGAATGAAGAGATTTGAAAATCCCTCCTCTATGGCGATTGAAGTGGTAATCGCCACTGCGACTGCGGCATGACTTGAAGGCATTCCGCCGGTCCTCCAGAGAAAGATTATAAGCGTCTCTTTGATTTCTTCTTCCAACTCCTTTCGTGACCGAACCTTTAATAGGACAATAATAGCTTTAACTAACTGAGCGATAAAAAGACTTATCAAGGCTGAGAGAAAAATCGGATTAGCAATCAGCGCTGAAAAAGGCGGTTTAGATATCGTGTTCATTATTTCCAAGTTTCGGCCGAGAGATTGCTTCCTGTCAAGGACTATGCAGAAAATTCAGCTATATACAAGGTTCGTGACACTTCGATATTATTCTTCTGAGGATGGAGTCTACAATTTTTCAAGCAACCCCAAACGATCATGGTAGGCGCCTTGATCGCATACTCAGGAAGCTTTTAAAAAACCAATCTCTTTCATTCATTTATAAATCGCTTCGTGAAAAGAAAATACTTGTAAACGGCAAGTCTGCTGTTCCTGATTACCGGTGCCAGAGCGGAGACCTTATAGAGATTTTTCTCTCCATACACGCAAGCCTGCCAGTTTCCGTGCAACCGGAAGACCAGCAAAAAGAAACAGCAGACAGGCTGAAAAACATGATTTTGCTTAATACTGCTGATTTGCTCATTCTCAACAAGCCTCGGGGCATTCTCGCACACGACGGCAAAGACTCTCTTGATGCGCTGGTGCAGGCTTTTTATCAATCATCCCATCCTGAAAAATCCCTTGCCTTCAAGCCTGGCCCTTTGCATAGGCTAGATAGAAATACAAGCGGAATTATTACCTTTTCACAAAGCATTGAAGGAGCCCGCCAATTTTCCGCCGGGATGCGGGAGGGGAAACTTAAAAAAACATATCTTGCCATCCTCGACGGCTGCCTGTCAGAACCTGAATCATGGACCGACACGCTTGAAAGAGACGAAAAGCAAAAAACAACAGTGCTCGCTGAACCGCTTTCCAATAATTCATTGAAAAGCGCGAGAACCGATGTTTGGCCGCTTGCCTGTCATGAAGGCTTTACATTTGCGGCAATACGATTATTTTCAGGAAGGACTCATCAGATTCGTGCCCATTCATCGATCCATGGCTACCCGCTTTCAGGCGATAGAAAATACGGCTCGCGTACTGATCTGCAATACTACTTCCTGCATGCTTGGATGCTTGATCTTAGCTTTCTCAAACTCCCGATGCTTCCAGAGCAGATTCAAGCCCCAGTTCCGCCTGAGTTTTTGTTTTTTTTATCAAAACGGCTTTGTTTGTCTGAAAAAGAAGTATATTCTTTATTGCAGAGCTATACAAAGAATTTTTAAAGAGACTGCGATTTCCAATCAGAGACAAGGAGGCTGCGATGCCTGGTACTGTTTTCAAACCCAAAATTCCAAAAATCAATCTGAAAGGATCTACTATCATAATTGGATTGATTATTATCGGAGTGATCGCTTTTCTTTCAACGAGCTTCATAATCGTTGACCAGACAGAAAACGCGGTCATAACAACACTTGGCCGCTATACTAAAACGGTCGGGGCCGGGCTGCATTACAAGCTTCCTTTAGGCATTCAGAAAGCCTATCTGGTCCAAACTAAAATCATCCAGACAGAGTCATTTGGATTCCGCACAATAAAACCAGGAGTTGTAACGCAATACTCAAACAAGAAATATCCTGAAGAATCCACGATGCTGACCGGTGATCTCAATATTGTTGATGTCGAATGGATCATCCAGTATCGCATTTCCGATCCAAAGGCATGGCTTTTCAATGTGTCAGACCGGAACAAGACTATCAGGGACATCTCCCAATCGGTCATGAACAGGCTGGTCGGCGACAGATCCATACTTGGCGTAATAGGACCCGACCGACAGACCATACAGGATTCGGCTGTTATACTAATGAATGATATCCTCCATCAATACGGTCTTGGAATCGACATTGTGCAGGTTCAGCTTCAGAATATTGTACCCCCTCAGGGTGTTCAGGATGCTTTCGAAGATGTAAACAAGGCTATTCAAGATATGAACAGACTTATCAATGAAGGTAAAGAAGCATACAACGCTGAAATTCCAAAGGCCAGGGGGCAAGCTGACCAGACTCTTGAAATAGCTCAAGGGTATGCGACTGAAAGAGTGAACAAGGCCAGGGGCGATGTCGCGAGGTTTATTTCTGTTTTGGATGAGTACAGGAAATCGCCGGATGTCACCAGAAAGCGGCTGTACTACGAAATGATAGACGAAGTATTTACAGGCGCTGAAAATGTTGAGCTCATTGATAAATCGCTCAACAACTTCCTCCCCATTAAAAACCTGGGGCAGAATTCCTCGGGGGTGACAAAATGAAAAAGAGCATTCTTATTCTTATTATTTTAGCAATTGTTATTGGCGGGGTCGTCATTGCGAAGCCCTTTTTCATTCTGAATGAAGGTGAACAAGCGGTGATTGTAAGGTTTGGCCGAATTGTAAAAGTTCACACCGAGGCGGGTTTGAAATTTAAAAGCCCGTATGTTGATGAAATCCATAAGTTCCCCAAACGGCTGATGTCATGGGATGGTGAACCGCAGAGAATCCCAACCAAGGAAAACCAATTTATCTGGATTGATACAACTGCCCGTTGGAGAATTGTGGATCCGACTAAATTTTACGAATCAGTCAGCACGCTTGAGAATGCCTATGGCAGACTTGATGATGTCATCGATTCAGCGGTCAGAACTGTCATTAGCTCCAATTATCTTCGCGAAGCTGTTCGCAACTCGGATGAAATACTGAAATCAGGGAAAGCCGAGACCTTTCAAACGGGCGATACCGAAGGTTCTACGTCGCTTGAACAGCTGACTATTTCTCAAACACAGTATGAAAAAATCGAAAAAGGCCGGCAGGTTCTTTCCTCTGAGATGAAAACGCTTATTGCTGGCATTGCCCCTTCCTTTGGCATCGAAGTTTTGGATATCATTCCTCGACAAATCAAATACTCCGAAGAACTCACTGATAGCGTCTATCAGCGGATGATAAAGGAAAGAAACCAGATAGCGCAGGCTTTCAGATCGTATGGTGAAGGAAAGAAGGCAGAGTGGCTTGGAAAACTCGACAATGAAAAGCGCTCGATTCTGTCTTCTGCCTATGCAAAAGCGGAAACAACGAAGGGAAAGGCTGACGCAGAAGCGACAAAGATTTATGCTGAAGCATATGGCCGCGACCCTTCATTCTTCGAATTCTGGAGGGCAACTGAATCATACAAGCGGACCATGCCGAATTTCCAGAAGACCATGTCGACTAGCATGGATTACTTCAAGTACTTGTATAGCCCAACGGGGAGATAGTCTGCGTTTTTTTAGTAAAACTCACGTCAAGACAATCAAAGCATGCCAGTGCTTGCGCTGAACATGCTTTGATTGTTTATAGAAGATGTGCTTACGGAAACAATGGCGTACAAACCTTCAGCACAGGGGCCAGGGTTTATAATCAATGTGTCATCTTCGTTTGAAACACATCGGGATTCGTGGATGTGTCCGCAAATCCACACTGAAGGAGCATATTCGCTCAATAGATAAGCGAATGAGAGGCTTCCCACATGCCTTCCATATCGATTATCGGCATTTGTACCATGCGGCGGCGTATGGGTTATGACAACAAGTGGCTTTTCAGTCCTGCTGTTCCTGAATTCTTTTAAGAAAGGTTCCAGCGAGGATTCCAAATCGTCTTCAGTTCTTTCAAAGCAGGTAAGGCTGACAGGACGCTTCAAGCCCCCTCCGCTCCCGGCAAGCATGAACTCCGGGTATTCTGCAAGATGCCCTTCGATATCCTTGCCCCGCCCTTTCAGGAATTTTCGGACTGATACTGGATCGCAGTTTCCAGAGACACCCAGGATTGTCGTGCCAGATCCTGCTGCATTCTGAATTCCATCAAGAATTTCTCCAGCTTCTTCCTGAGTTCCAAAATTGGTGATATCTCCAGCGATAAAAACATAGGGAATCCCCGCGTGGAGTCTGGCAATGCTAGCTGCTTTGTCCGCATGCCCATGGATATCTGACAGAACGAGCGCCAGCTTCATTCGTGCTCCTGATTTTCAACTTATATACTGTCATAATAGCAGGCAAAACAGTCTGAACGCAATAAAAATCATCATTTATCCGCAAAAGGGCTTGAAATATTCGCAGGAAAACGGAAGTATTCCAGATGTGATAACTGTAACCGATCTTAGCATGGGCTTCGGAGAGCGGAGCCTTTTTAAAGATGTCAATTTGAAGTTTGTTCCGGGTAACTGCTATGGCATAATCGGAGCAAATGGTGCTGGAAAGACCACCTTCCTGAAAATTCTCGCTGGTGAAATACCATATGACCGTGGCACCATTACCATTTCAGCGCATTCCCGCCTCGCGACGCTCAAGCAGGATCACTTCGCGTTTGAAGAATATCGTGTCCTCGATACGGTGATCATGGGCTATGAAAAATTATTCAAGGTAATGCAAGAGCGAGACGCTCTGTATGCAAAAGAAGACTTTTCAGAAGAAGATGGGATAAAAGCCAGCGAGCTTGAAGCGGAATTTGCTGAACTTGGCGGATGGGAAGCAGAATCACAAGCCGGGATTCTGCTTTCAGGGCTCGGTGTTGATGAAAGAAACCATGAAAAATTGATGCGGGATGTTGATGAATCCGTCAAGGTGCGTGTTTTGCTTGCCCAGGCGCTGTTTGGCAACCCCGATATACTGCTTCTTGATGAGCCGACCAATGGATTGGACCTTGAATCCATTGCATGGCTGGAAGAGTTTCTCATCGAATTCCCAAATATAGTTATTGTGGTTTCTCACGACCGGCACTTCTTAAATTCTGTCTGTACAAATATTTGCGACATCGATTTCGGGCATATCAGAATGTATGCCGGAAACTATGATTTCTGGTACAGAATGAACAAAATTCTGGTTCAGCAGCAGAAAGATGAAAAAAAACGCAGAGAGGAAAAGTCTCGCGACCTGAAAGATTTTATTCAGCGATTCGCATCCAATGCATCAAAAAGCCGGCAGGCGACTTCCCGGAAAAAAATTCTGGAAAAGCTGGAAATTGACAATCTGGTTCCTTCTTCACGGAGATTTCCATATGTCAGCTTCAAGCCGGCCAGGGAAATCGGCAACAATGTCCTAAGAGTAGTAAATCTGAGTATACCGGGAGAAGCACGGCCTCTTATTGAGGATTTTAGCCTTACCGTAAACCGTAATGACAAGATAGCTTTTGTCGGTCATGAGCATTTGGCGAAAAGCACCCTGTTTTCTGTGCTTGCAGGCGAGACCGCACCCTTAAGGGGGGAAATCTACTGGGGACAGACGGTTCAGAAGGGATATTTTCCGAAGGACTCTTCACAGCTGTTCGACTCAGATCTGACCATAGTAGAATGGCTTCAGCAGTATACCGATAGTGATGATGAAACCTACATCAGATCCTTTCTCGGGAGAATGCTGTTTTCAGGCGATGATGCCTTGAAGCCGGTCAGGGTTCTTTCAGGAGGCGAACGGGTTCGCTGCATTCTGTCCAGGCTGATGCTGATATCCGCCAACTGCCTTATTCTGGATGAGCCAACCAATCACCTCGATCTTGAGGCGATAACCGCACTGAACGATGGTTTGATCGATTTCCCTGGTGTGTTGCTGTTCGCAAGTCATGACCATGAATTTGTCGATTCTATCGCAAACCGGATCATTGAAATTTGTCCGGGAGGAATCATCGATCGATATATGAGTTTTGATGATTATATGGGTGATTCACAGGTCAAGGAACTGCGGGATCAGTATTATCATGGTCATGTTATTGTGGAAATCTAGCACGGCTTTTAGGCTGCACCGTTTCGGTAATGCATAAAAAGACGATGCTTCAATTTTTCAGGAGGTAGTTATATGAAAAGAACGCTGATAGTCGTTCTTGCGCTGCTCTCAATCCTGGTTGTTTCCTGCGGGAACAATCAAGCAAAAGCCAAGGCTCCAGCCATGCCGACAACCCGTTTGCTGACTGATGCAACAGGTATTGATGACAAATCATTCAATGCCGCGGCTTGGCGGGGAATCCTGTCCTTCTATGGCGACAGCTGGGAAAACCAGGCACAGAAAGGGAAATTGTATGATGTCGTGACCGCTCAGACGCAAGACATGTACATCCCTAATCTCAAGCAGGCTTCTGATGAAAAATACGATCTCGTCATCGTAACCGGTTTTACCTGGGCTGACGCGCTTGGCGAAGTTGCCCCCAAATATGAAAAGCAGAAATACCTGATTGTCGATGTCGATTGGGTTGGAAAACCGAATGTCATGGAAGCTACTTTCTCCGAACATGAAGGCTCTTACCTGGTTGGCGTAGCCGCAGCGCTCAAAGCACAGGCTGACGGCATTAAAAATCCGAAATTCGGATTTATCGGCGGTGTACCAGGGCCAGTTATCACCAAATTCGAAATGGGCTATGTGCAGGGAATCAAGTCGGTTCTGCCGAACGCGACCATCGTCGATTACTACGCGAACGACTGGGGCAAGCCAGAGCTCGCCAAGGCACAGGCCAAGAACTGGTACGACTCAGGCGTCTATGCAATTTTCTCCGCTGCGGGCGGAACCGGCAATGGTACAATCGCCCAGGCCAAGGAATATCGCTCACAGGGCAAGAACGTTTGGGCAATCGGCGTAGACTCAGACCAGTACGAAGATGGCATTTATGCAGAAGGGAAGTCCGCTGTTCTCACCTCGATGCTGAAACGTGTCGAATCCGCGACCAAATACGCACTTGAACAGGTGAAAGCTAATACTTTTAAAGGTGAAGTGGTTGTATTTGATACCAAAGCTGATGGCGTTGGTTTCTCTGATAAAAACCCTGAGCTGGGTGCCGATATCGTCGCGAAAGTCAACGAAGCAAAAGCCAAGATCATTTCCGGTGAAATCAAGATCATCCCAACCTATGCCGAAGCCAAGCAGGCTGGGGTTGTGCCGGGCAATCTGCAGGCAAGCGACAACCAGTAATTCATGACGCGCGGCTTCTGACAAAAGATCGGGATCCGTTTTCAAAGCCGTGTCAGGCAACTGGCGCGGCTTTCTTTTTCTATGGTATTTTAAAACGATTACTCCGTGAACAAGGACAATTCGATGGAAGAGTTCGCGATAGAAATGCTCGGGATCACCAAAGCTTTCCCTGGTGTGGTTGCCAATGACGATGTGACCTTGCTGGTCAAAGACAACGAAGTCCACGCAATACTGGGCGAAAATGGCGCCGGAAAATCGACGCTGATGTCCATTCTCTTTGGCTTATACCAGGCTGACAGCGGAACGATTAAAATTCGCGGCAAAGAAGTTCGAATCACGGACCCGAATCATGCGACCCGCCTCGGCATTGGCATGGTTCACCAGCATTTCAAACTCGTTCATAATTATACAGTCACCGAAAATATCATATTAGGAAGTGAGCCGCGGAACCGCTTTGGCAATACCGATGTAAAATCAGCGGAAAAACGTGTCTCTGAATTGTCGCGATTGTACGGTCTCGATGTCGATCCGCGCTCCACCATCGATTCTATTTCAGTCGGAATGCAGCAACGGGTTGAGATTTTGAAAATTCTCTACCGAAACGCCGATATCCTGATTTTCGACGAGCCAACCGCAGTTTTAACACCGCAGGAAATCGATGAGCTCATGAAAATCTTTGCACGACTGAAGCAGGAAGGGAAAACAATAGTTTTGATTACGCATAAGCTTCGCGAAATAAAACAAGCTGCCAGCAGGTGCACCGTTTTGCGGCGTGGCAAAGCTATCGGAACTGTCGATGTAGCAGAGGCTTCTGAATCCGAAATGGCTTCCATGATGGTTGGGCGCGATGTGAAGTTTTCAGTCGACAAAGCAGCCTGTAATCCCGGCAAGGTCATTCTGGAAATTAAAGACCTGACTGTCCGGAACAATCGAGGCCTGCCGGCAGTTAAAAATCTCTCGCTGAACGTTCGGAGCGGTGAAATCCTCGGTATTGCAGGAGTAGACGGGAATGGCCAATCCGAACTGGTGGAAGCACTGACAGGTTTGCGCCCTGCAGAAAAAGGCACGATCCTAGTAAATGGAAAGGACATCACCAAAACCAGCATCAGAGAAAGAATCAGCGCCGGTATTGGCCACATTCCCGAAGACCGTCATAAACATGGGCTGGTTCTTGATTTCAGACTGGATGAAAACCTCATTTTGAAAACATATCAAAGCAAGAATTACGCAAAACCCTTTGGCGTTCTAGATCCCAAACCTGTCAGAGAAAACGCCGAACGGCTTATTGCAATGTTCGACATTCGAGCCGGTCAGGGACCGGCAACCAAGGCGAAATCCATGTCCGGCGGCAACCAGCAGAAAGCAATCATCGCACGGGAAATCGATTTATCTCCTGATCTTCTGGTAATCTCCCAACCAACCAGGGGTTTAGATGTCGGCGCAATTGAAAACATCCACAAACGAATCGTGGAAGAGCGGGACAAGGGTCGTGCTATCCTCCTTGTTTCGTTTGAGCTTGATGAAATCATGGCGCTCTGCGATCGGATCGCTGCGATTTCCAAAGGCGAAATCACCGGAATCATCGACCAGGTTGAAGCCGAAGAACATGAAATCGGAGCCATGATGGCTGGCATCCATAAAACAGCGTCACCGAAGGCGGCCTCGGTATGAAGAAAAACACAACATCGTTCATCTATAAGGCATTGGCAAGTGATGCCTATGTATCAATTTTCGTCGTAATCCTGGGCTTTCTGCTGGGTACCATTCTTGTTGTCATTGTCGGAAAGAATCCTGCCGGCATGTATCAGGCAATGCTCCAAACCCTGACCGGCTTGGACATCACAAGAGGTGTCTGGAATTCCCGCTATATCGGCGAATGGCTGACTGCCAGCGTTCCGCTCATCTTGTGCGGACTCTCCATGGGCTTCGCAGCTCGCACCGGGCTGTTCAATATCGGCGCGGAAGGTCAATACATCATGGGTCTTACCGTGGCCCAATTTGTCGCGCTCTATTTTCCGGCTGTGCCGTTTTTGCATTGGCTTGTTGCATTGCTGGCGGCTGGATTGGCCGGAGCCCTCTGGGGTGGAATTGTCGGCTGGATGAAGGCAAAATTCTCAGTTTCCGAAGTTGTCGCCACGATTATGCTGAATTATATCGCTTTCTTTTTTTCTCGATGGGCCAGCATGCAGATTCCCGGCGCGAACACCTATAAAACGCCAAATTTCCCCGAGACTGCCCGACTTTCCAGCCCGCTTCTGGAAATGCTCACGAACGGTTCCCGACTGAATCGGGGATTATGGGTCGCTCTGTTCTGTGTTTTGATTTACTGGTTTGTCATTGAAAAGACCAAACTCGGCTTTGAACTCAGAGCAACTGGCCTCAACAAGGAAGCTGCGCGCTATGCCGGAATAAAAGTCACTCGAAGTGTCACAACCTCTATGCTTTTTGCAGGAATGTTCGCGGGACTTGCGGGAGCTGCCGTCGCGCTTGGATCTTTCAATTACGGACGGGTTCTCGCCGGCTATGATAATTACGGTTTCAACGGCATTGCGGTTGCGCTTGTTGGAAACAGCACCGCAGGCGGTACACTCGCCTCAGGTTTGCTGTTCGGCATGCTGGCATCCGCTCAACCGCTGATGCAATCACGACAGATACCGAAAGAAATTACCTGGATTATTTCGGGACTGGTTGTCGTGCTTATCTCGCTCCGAGCCGGCGTAAAGATGTTCCTGGATTGGAGAGCGAGAAAACTCGCCAAGGAACTCAAGGAGGCCAATCATGAATAGTCTCATCGCCATGATCCCTTCAGTACTTATGATTGTGTCCCCGATTCTGATCACTGCGATTGGAGGGATGATTTCCGAGCGTGCGGGCGTCGTCAACATCGCGCTCGAGGGGCTTATGGGAATCGGGGCATTTACAGCAGCTACCCTCCACTACTTTCTGGAACCTTCAACCCAGCTTTCTGTGCCGATAGCCCTGTCGGCTGGACTTGCCGCCGGCCTTGTATTTTCTTTGATTCACGCTTTGGCTTCCGTCACGCTTAACGCAGACCAGGTTATTTCAGGAACCGGCATCAATCTGCTGTCTACCGGCGCAACAGCCTTCCTGGCTCAGATAATTTTCAAAATGGAAAGGACAGCGCCATTCCGTCTCGGCATGATGCCAGGACTGTGGGGAATCTATCCGACTGCATGGATTGCGCTGGTCATCGTTCTCATTTCCTGGTTTATCCTTTACAAGCGGCCTTTTGGTATGAGGCTCCGTGCTTGCGGCGAACATCCGCAGGCGGCGGCTTCAGCCGGTATCAATGTCAGGAAAATGCGGTACATTGCAGTCATGATTTCAGGTGCGCTTGCAGGGCTTGCTGGCGGCTGTCTGGTTTTGACGCAGACTATTCAATATACCATATATACCATCAATGGAGCTGGCTTTATCGCACTGGCAGCTGTCTCTTTCGGGCGATGGCTTCCCAAAGGTGTTGCCGGCGCTTCATTGCTCTTCGGCACGGCTGTTGCGCTCGCAATCTATATGGTCAATATTCAGAGTCTGCGTTTCCTGCCATCCGAATTCTTTTCAGTCATGCCTTACATCATTACCCTTATTACCTTGATTCTCTTTTCCGGCAAGGAATACGCGCCCCGCGCTGCCGGACAGCCCTATGAGCGGAGCGGAAGCTGAAGGAGCATTGCCATGGATAATTCTTTTTTTCATCAGATTGAAGAGCGCGGCCTTGCGCATTTTTCAAATGGAACCCCTCACAACACTGCGAAAATCGGTGATATCGCCAAATTGGTATTAATGCCCGGAGATCCTCTACGCGCACGGTTCATTGCGGAAACCCGATTATCAGATGTGCAGCAAATCAATGCTGTTAGAAACATGTTCGGCTACACAGGCCGATATAAAGGCAAAGATGTCACCGTCATGGGTTCTGGAATGGGCGGCCCATCCATGGGTATCTACTCTTTTGAGCTTTTTGCCTTTTATGGAGTTGAACAGATAGTTCGAATCGGCACCTGCGGCGG
>CAZZJJ010000009.1:11481-17737 GCA_964654405.1 uncultured Treponemataceae bacterium | reverse complement strand
AGGGTAAAGGCGGACAGCTATGAACCAGAAAATAGAACAATTGACGGAGTTTCTTAAAAATACGATTTCAGGCTGGCAGAACGTTGAGTGCATGACTGTCGTGCCGCGCACTGAAACCTTTACCGACGATCCATACTTCGCGCTCGTTATTGATGTCTACCATCGGGGGAAGATTCCCTCGGCGAGAGCGCGCCGTGACGCATTCGGCGATCCCGGAGCCTTTGAAAGCGCAGCAGGCCGTTCCAAAGACCGATTTTTCCTCGAGCAGATTCCCATCAGGATTGAATATAAAAACATTCACACCATCAACAAGCTTGTCACCAATCCGATGAAATATATCAACATTCTCAAGAATTCAGGCACCTATCCCTTCTATCGGCTTCAGCACAATACCGTCATTTATGCCTCTACTCCATGGATAAGCGGGACCCAGCAGCATCTTGCGAATTTCCCGTCGCGCGCCTGGGTTGCGCTCAAGGACAGCTTCAGCGCCAAAATGGAGCATTATCTTTCGGACATGGGTGTCGCGCTCTTTTCTGATGATCGATATTTTCTTTTAGTATCTGAAGCTGGCTTTATGCGATATGCTGCGGCTAGTGTCTTCATGGCCAATCGCCGCTTCGAACCGTCCCATCGCTACATCGATGAGCATCTCCATGATCTTGAAAAGGTGCCGGCAGGGTTTTTTGAAGCCTGGAACTTTCTGCTTGAGCGAAACAGCCAAGCATCTCCCCAGAAGCGCTTTGAGACAGCCAGGTTTCTTGCTCACGCGGTATACAGCCAGGCATGATCCACTAGCACCATGAATCATTTCACTTTTTCGGGCAAAACAGGCCGCAGACTCGCTTTTCTCATTCTGGGACTTTCTGTCTTTATCATCTCATGCAGGTCAGAACCAAAGCCAGCATTTCCATGGACCGATCGCTCAGGGAAATCGCTGACTTTCAGTGCAAAATACGCCATTTCTGAACTTTCACAGGCTGTTTTTTCTTCAAAGCAGCCGAAAAACAGCTTTGTTTTAACTGATGCGGTCAAGCCTGAAGAATCCTCAAGCCTTGTCTGCGTGCTGAATGTCAGAAAAGAACACGTCGAAATTACGGTGTCCATTTTCGATGCGCAAAACAAGATTCTGCGCGAAGCGAAGCTGCTTGCTGCTGCTGGCAACTATGCGTTTCACCTGCCGCTGGAAGCAGGAAAATCTGTAAAAACAGTGAACATTTCCATCTCCAGCGCCCAAAGCTCTGAAGACCCAGCTGTCGTACTTGAGTCCCTGGCCTTTTCGGACTTTTTTTCAGGGTATCGAAAAGATGAAAGCGGCCGAATTATTATTTCTTCCGATTTTCAGTATTCCTTGATGGGTAACAGCGCTGAATGGAGTATGGCCATGCCTCTTCGGAATTCAGCGTCACCGTGGCTGGTTCTGCATATCGAATATAACAAGCCGGCGCAGGGCACCATTATGATCGATCGTTTGAAGAATGGTAAGTTTCTGCGGGCAAATCTTGAAAAAGCCAACACAGACCATTTGATTCCGCTGAACCTCATTGATACCGCTCATGACAGGATACGGGTTACTGCAAGCAATCCAGCGGCCATCAGCGCTTGTTTTATCCGGAAAGCAGAAAGCGGGCAGGATATCCCTGTCGACGCGGGGTTGATTCTGCAAGCCTCCGAACCGATAGACAGTGCAGATTTTGTTTCATATCGATGGAACGCTCAGCCTTCGGTCATAATTTTCGATTTCGCTTCGTATGATGTTCAGGATGCGTATCTGAAGCGTCTTGCATTTTTTGTCGAAAAAAAAGGTTTTGCCGGCAGGCTGGCCCAGGATGCGGAGATTGCCAACCTCCACGGCTGGAACGCCCATGATTACAAGCCTGAAGACATCGCCCGTTTTTTTTCGGAAGCTGAAAGGCTTGGCTTTGCGCTGAATACGCAGGAACTCAAGCTCAAGGAATTTCTTCTGCAAAATGGAATTATCGCAAAGAGCGGAGGGAAAATCGTGCCTGGTGAAGGCGCCATTGTCTCTATAAGCCGCGAATCAGCGGATTATCTTCGCTATACCTTTCTCAATCATGAGCTGACTCATGCAATTTTCTTTACTGATAAGGAATACCGCGAGCTAACCCTCAAGCTTTGGAATGACATGGATAAAAAGGAACAATGGTTCTGGTTTCTCTATTTTGGATGGATGAATTACAATATCAGCTCTTCCTATCTAATGGCGAATGAGATGCAGGCCTATCTCATGCAGCAGCCGGTTTTCAAAGCTGAAGAATATTTTACAAAAACACTTCCGAAGCGGCTGTATGAAAAATATCCTGAACTGGAAAAGGAAGTGACAGCGTACATGGAAACATATGGAAGCCGGTTTTCCAGCAAAGCTGGGGAGCTTGAAAGCTTTTTAAAGCAAAAATATGGATTCAGCGCGGGCAGGCTCCTGGTTTTCAGTGCAGCTGATTCGTTCTGAAGACTTTAAGTCAGCTCAAAATACTCGAATACCTTTCGATAGAGCTCAAAGTATTCCGAGCGGGCAAATTCATCGATTCGATCTTCGGGAAGCGATTCAAGCAGCTTGTCCAGATAGGATAGCAGTCTCTTGATATCATCGTAGTGCTCGTCGTCCAATCTGTGCCGCGTGTCTTCTGCTCCTCCGTTTGCTTTAATTTCGCGTTCCGCTATTGTCGTGTCATAATGATCTTTCAGGTTGCTCAGCTCTGATTTGATAGTCCTCAGTTCGCCAGCTATTCGGGTCAGAAGGTCTGATTGCACACCGGAAAGCGCTGTACCAGTTTCTGCGGGTTTGCTGGTTGGGGCTTTGGATAAACTAATATCGGGGCCTGCGTCAGGAAAACTGCCGCTTTTTTTATTTTCAAATTCTGAAAAAGCATCCGGCGATATGAATTCGCCCTCATCTTCATCCCTGCGGACAGATGACTCTCCAGCTGAAACGCCAATGAACTTTTTATCATGCTCTTCTTCATTTTTCAGCAGCAACCGCGCTTGGGAAGGACTGACAAAGTCAGAACCATCTCCTGAGGACATTGCTTGCGAAGTGCCAGTCTTCATTGCGCTGTTTGCTCCCGCTGATTCTGAAATAACCATCAACAATGAATACTCTAAATTCGCTTGCGTGAGAAGTCAATATCACTCAAGGATGAGATTGCTTCTTCCGTAAATCTTTTTGATGGCCTCACGACAAAAAGAACAAAAAAATCTGCTGGCAAGACTTTCACTGGCAGGCACTAATGCGGTGTCTGTCTGTATCATCGCATACTGCATAATATCGGTCTTTGCGGGTCAGGCCGGCTTCCTGGCATACCGGGATCTGAGCGCCGGAATCACGCAGATGAATGATCGGCTTGAAAAGATGCTGCAGGAAAATGAAAAACTGAAAAGTCTCAAGTCGGAATTGCTCGCGGGTGGTCAGAATATTGAAAGTGCCGCAAGACAGCTTGGCTATATCAAGCCTGGAGAAAGAATCGTCGTCATCGCAGGCAAATCGGGCATGGAAAACACCCGTGCATTACTTGAACCGCTTTTTGCGGGGGTTTCGACCGGTCTGCCTGATAATCTCATTAAACTGCTGGCTGCTCTTACTGGCTCAGCGATATTCTTGGTTTCTATATTTCTGTGACGGCTGAGATTTCTATAATAGTTCCGTCTATTGCAAACCAGGCAGATCCACTTTGATGCTGCTGTCCAGGTTGGGAATTGCCAGCGGGTTTGGCACCAGTTCTGTGCCGTCATTCGTTGATGAAATCTTGGAGAGCAGATCAAGGGCGTCTTGTGATGAGTCCTTGTGAATGTCGCAATAGGCTGTCGGCTGAGTGCCTTCAAGATACAGAAGATTGACAGTGCCTTCATTGCAGTATTCTGTAGGAAGAAGCCCTGAAACAGCACAAACTCCGACAGACACAAGGCCGCTTTGCGGTCGAGGGAAATCTTTGTAAGGCAATCCTTTATGGATATCCCGCATGTAGCCGGCCCAAATAGGCGCAGCCACCGTCGCACCCGTTTGCTCAACACCTAAAGAATTGCCAGGTCTGTCAAACCCAAACCATATAGCTGTTGTGTAATACGGGCTGAACCCGACAGTCCATGCGTCTGCCCAGTTCTGGGTTGTTCCGGTTTTACCTGCCATCGGGATAGTATACGGTTTGCCTGATTCATCAGTCTGCCTGAAGATGGAGCCTGAGCCTGTCGCTCCGGCGAGAGTTCCTGACGCGATAACACGCTGGAGCATGTCTGTCATAATCGCTGCGTTCTGGGGGCTTACCACCTGAGACTTGTTCCCCTGGCGCTTCTGCGCTTCCCGCGCGTCTTTTTCGGGCTCGAGAATGACATTGCCATTTCTGTCTTCAACATATCGAATCGCTATCGGAGTCGGCGCAATGCCTCCAGCGGCGAAGGTCGAAAAGGCTTTGGCCATTTGCAGGGGGGTAACGCCGATAACGCCCAGAGCGAGCGGATACAGCCTTGGGAAGGTTTTCTGGATTTCCTTGGGGTCGGTGATCCCGAGAAGCGAAGCGGCACGCTGAATGGCGGTATCAAAGCCTATCAAGTCTAGAACCTTGACTGAAGGAACATTCATGGATTTTGCGAGGGCCTGCCACGCAAGAACCTTGCCTTTCCATTCACCTTTGAAGTTGAGCGGGATATAGGGGGTACCGTCTTCGTTGTAGAAAATTGTTGGGGAGTCATAGATGAGGGTGCCTTCGGTGAGCTTGCCTGAATCAATGGCGGCAGAATAATACAGCGGCTTGAATGTTGAACCGGGCATCAATTTGGCCTGCGTAGCCCGGATGAGCTGGTTGGCCATGTTATAGTCTGAACCGCCAATCAATGCCGTAATATAGCCGGTCTGGTTGTCGATTGTTATCAGGGAGCCTTCTACAATCGTTTTTTCCAGCTCTTTTTTGCTGGAAGCCGTACTTGTGTTGGCAAGGGCTTTCAAATCGGAAAGCCCGAAAACAAGACTCATTGCGTCGACAAGAGGATTCAGCTTTGTACGGTAGGTTTCATAGGTCTGAAATTCGTTTTTCGACGTGGAAACAAAAAGAGGTTTCAGATTGAAAACAAGACCGAGCATTTCTACAATAGGTGTGTAGGTGGTGTCAGCCTGCGCAAGGCGCTGCTGGGAAGCTCGCCTGTATGAAGCATTCGCCTGCTCAATCCCGCGCTTCATGTAAGCGTCGGCAGCTTCCTGCGCGTCGAGATCCAGGGTTGTATAAATCGAAAGCCCGTCGGAATACAGGTCGAGCGAGCCGTACAGCATATCTTCAAGCTGGCGCCGCACATATTCGCTGAACCAGGGCGCCTTGTCCTGGCGCATGTAATAGGCGGAAGCGACGACCCGGGTATAATCGAAATTATCCCAGAACGCATTGTATGAGGTCTGCGCCTCAGTCTTTGTTATCAGCCGGCGTTTTACCATCTGGTCGAGAATTTCCCGGCTTCGAGCCTGTGCGTTGGCTGGATTTCTGAATGGGTTGTATTTGGATGGGCTTGAAAGCTGAATTGCGAGAATAGCGGCTTCAGCCGGCGTGCATTCACGTGCTGAATGGCCGAAAAAATATTGGCTTGCGGCTTCAACCCCATAAACCCCCGAACCCATAACCATCCGGTTGAGATACATTTCGAGTATTTCGTTTTTGGTGTAGCGGCGTTCGAGTTGGAGCGCCCACCACAATTCGACAATCTTTCTTCTCAGGGATATATCGCGCCTGTCTGCATAGAGGGTGCCTGCGAGCTGCTGGGTGATGGTCGAGCCTCCGCCGAGATTTTTTCCAATTATTTTGCCAAAAAATGCGCGGGTCAGACCTTTTATGGTAAATCCATGATGTGAGTAAAATGACTGATCCTCTCTAGTCAGAAACGCTCCGATCAGCGCTGGAGGCAGGTCTTTCAGCGGAACAGGTTCCCGCTTTTCTTCCGCATAGAATTCGGTTATGAGCCTTCCTTTTATATCATAAAGCTTGGAGGGAAGAGCCACTGTGAATTCTGAGAAATTTTCGTTTCGTATTATATTGAGGGTGCTGCCAAGACCAATGCCGAGCGCCGCGCCGGTTAAAAGCGCGATCGCCATGAAAACAACCAGAACAGGTCTGAAAGTCCCTTTGCTGCCTGATGCCATGGTTCAAGAGTATACAACTGTCTGTCCTTGGTCAATTGCGCACAGACTCGAGGCTTGCGTACTTTTATAGAGAAACCCTACCAAACTACTAGAATATTATTGCGAAAAACAGTATATATG
>CAZZJJ010000009.1:0-11381 GCA_964654405.1 uncultured Treponemataceae bacterium | reverse complement strand
TGCGCACTTTTTATAATCTAATCTGTTCCCAGGGAGGAACGAACATGAAAGTAGCAATCAACGGATTCGGCAGAATCGGAAGGCTTGTCTTCCAGTCAATCGTGGATCAGGGACTGCTTGGAAAAGACAAAATCGATGTTGTTGCGGTTGTCGATGTTTCCACCGATGCCCAGTACTTCGCCTATCAGCTCAAATATGATTCAGTCCAGGGAAAGATGAAAGCGGAAATCTCATCCAGGAAAAGCGATCCTTCCAAGGCTGAAGATGATGTTCTTGTTGTCAACGGTCACGAAATTGCCTGTGTCATGGCAGAAAAAGAATTGAAAAACCTGCCGTGGGCCAAACTCGGCGTTGAATATGTCATTGAATCTACCGGTCTCTTTACCGATGAAAAAGCATTCGCCCACCTTGAAGCTGGCGCTAAAAAAGTAATTATCACAGCTCCTGCGAAAAGCAAGGCGGAAGACAAAAAGATTCCGACCTTCCTTGTCGGCGTCAATCATGAAAAATATGATCCAGCCAAATACGATGTCGTTTCCAACGCTTCCTGCACTACCAACTGCCTTGCTCCGCTTGTCTATGTGCTCCTGAAAGAGGGCGTCGGCATTGAAACCGGCCTCATGACCACCATTCACTCCTACACAGCGACCCAGAAAGTGGTTGATGGTGTTTCAAAGAAAGACTGGAGAGGCGGTCGCGCTGCCGCTATCAACATCATTCCTTCCACAACTGGCGCTGCAAAGGCAGTCGGCGAGGTCCTTCCCGAGATAAAAGGCAAGCTGACCGGAATGTCGTTCCGGGTTCCGACCCCAACGGTTTCTGTCGTTGACCTGACCTTCAGAGCTAACCGCGATACATCAATTGAAGAAATCGACAGCCTCCTGAAAAAGGCTTCTGAAACCTATCTCAAGAATATTTTAGGAGTCAGCACGGAAGAGCTTGTTTCTACTGATTTTATCCATGATCCGCGCTCTTCAATCTATGACAGCCTCGCTACCTTGCAGAACAATCTGCCTGGCGAAAAGCGCTTCTTCAAGGTTGTTTCCTGGTACGACAATGAATGGGGTTATTCAAACCGGGTTATTGACCTTCTGCGCTACATGGATTCGAAGAAGCAATAATTATTCATAAGAAAAGCGATATCATGCGCCCGATTATTGCAGATCAGGCGCTGATATCAGGTATTTGCTGAACATGCGCTGAGCCGGCTGCTGCTGGCAAGGAGCCCTGGCAAGGAGCCAAAATGATAAAGACAGTCAAAGATATCGAATTGAAAGGCAAGCGAGTCATCATGCGCGTGGACTTCAATGTCCCCATGAAAGACGGCAAGGTTCAGGATGATACCCGAATCATGGCTGCGCTTCCTACAATCAAATATGTCCTCGATGCCGGTGTCAGGAGCCTCGTCCTCATGTCCCATCTGGGAGATCCGGACAAGGATGCGGCAAAAGCAAAGGAAAAGGCAGAGAAAGAGGGCAAAGCCTTCGATCTGGAAAAATATCTGAACGGAAAGCACCGGATGCAGCCGGTTGCTGAATATCTTTCCTCAAAACTCGGCAAACCGGTAATTTTCCTGCCGTCATGCAAAGGTCAGAAGGAGGCGATTGACGCGCTTCCCGACGGCGCTGTCGCGATGCTGGAGAACACGAGGTTTCACAAGGAAGAAACAGCCAAGGATATCGCTGTTCAGGAAGTGCTGGCCAAAGAACTAGCAAGCTATGGCGATGTCTATGTCAACGATGCCTTCGGCACCGCACACCGGGCTCACGCTTCGACGGCCACAATATCGAAATTCAGCTCAGTCAGCGTCGGCGGATTCCTCATGGAAAAAGAAGTCGCCCATCTTGAACCGCTTCTGACCAGCCCTCCCAAGCCGATGGTTGCTGTTATCGGAGGCGCCAAGGTTTCCTCGAAAATCGCGGTGCTTGAAAGCCTGCTGAAAACCGCAGACGCTTTGATCATTGGCGGCGGAATGGCCTATACCTTCCTCAAGGTTCAGGGTATCCAGGTTGGCAAGAGCATGGTTGAAAATGATTTTGTGGATGTGGCAAGCAATCTGCTCGCAGCGGCTGGAAAAGCGAATGTGAAAATCATTCTGCCGGTGGACCATGTTTGCGCAGAAACATTCGCCCCCGATGCCGATCCGGTATCGATTGATTCGGCAAACATTCCCGAAAATCTCATGGGGCTTGATGTCGGTCCAAAAACCCTCGAGCTGTACCGTGCCGCGCTCGCCACGGCACGCAGTGTGGTTTGGAACGGACCGGTTGGCGTTTTTGAATTTGACGCGTTCGCAAAGGGAACCGAAGAAATAGCCCGAATGGTAGCAGCGGCAACAGGGCGGGGCGCTTTGACGGTTGTCGGCGGGGGAGATTCTGTTTCCGCAGTCAATAAATTCGACCTTGCTTCTCAGATGAGCCACGTTTCGACCGGCGGCGGCGCAAGTCTTGAATACCTGGAAGGTAAGATTCTTCCCGGCATTGCTTGTCTCGAACAAAAATAGCCTCCCTTTCGGAAATTAGACCAGACCATACAAGGCTGTCCGAAAGGGCGGCCTTTTTTTATTTTCAAGATGAGCCAATTTCAAACTTTTTTATTTTTTGTAATCGGCTTTGCGGTTTCTCGCGGTTCTTGAGAACCGCTGTAAAACAGGCGGAAGGAGTAATCAATGAAAGTTGCGAAGCGTGTATCGGATTTAATCGGCAATACGCCGCTCGTGGAATTGAGCAGGCTCAATAGTGAGGGCCATGCAAGGGTACTCGTCAAACTCGAATATTTCAATCCAGGTCATAGCATCAAGGACCGGATTGCGCTATCGATGCTGGAAGCAGCAGAACAGCAGGGGTTTCTTGTTCCGGGCATGACGATTGTCGAGCCAACCAGCGGAAATACGGGAATTGCCCTTGCGATGATTGCCGCTTCCCGAGGCTATCGATGCATTCTGACCATGCCGGAAACCATGTCCAGAGAGCGAAGGCTGCTGCTTCAAGCCTATGGTGCTGAACTTGTGCTGACCGATGGCAAGCTCGGAATGGCAGGCTCCATCGCCAAAGCGCGGGAAATCGCGGAATCTGACCCCTCGCGCTATTTTATACCGATGCAGTTTGAAAACACTGCAAACCCGCAAGCGCACTTTTCCGGAACAGGGCCTGAAATTTACCGTGATACTGATGGGTTGGTAGATATTTTTGTAACAGGTGTCGGTACCGGCGGAACCATTACCGGAACCGGACGTTTTTTAAAAGCGCAAAAGCCATCGGTCTCTATTGTCGCAGTAGAGCCGGATGCGTCTCCGGTTCTGTCTGGCGGCCAGAAAGGTCCGCATGGCATTCAGGGAATAGGAGCCGGATTTGTTCCGGAAATCCTTGATACTTCAATCTATAATGAAATAATCAGGGTAAAGGATGAGGACGCTTTGGAAACAGCGCGCAGAGCGGCCCGCGAAGAAGGCTTGTTGGTCGGCATTTCTTCAGGCGCAACGCTCTGGGCCGGCCTTGAATTGTCCAGGAGGCCTGAAAACCGGGGGAAAGTCATCGTCCTTATAGCGGCTTCCTATGGAGAGCGCTATCTGTCGACACAGCTTTTTGCTCAGTTGGCAGCTGGGACTCTAAACAGCCCGGAAAACGGGCGGGGAGAAAACCGTGCGTAATGCACATGATTATGGCTTTTTGCTGACTGAAAAGAAAAAATCCGCGATGGCTGAGGATATCGCCGCAGTTCTCCAGCGTGACCCTGCAGCGCGTTCTGCCCTGCAGGTAGCCCTGGTCTATTCAGGTCTTCATGCGCTCTGGATGTACAGGATGGCGCACCGCCTCTGGCGCGCCAATGCGCGTTTTTCAGCGCGGCTGCTGTCTCAGGCTGCACGGTTTCTGACCGGGGTCGAGATTCATCCGGGCGCTAGTATTGGGCGCAGGCTTTTCATCGATCATGGAATGGGTGTTGTGATCGGTGAAACCGCCGTAATCGGTGATGATGTAACCATTTATCATGGGGTAACGCTAGGCGGGACCTCTCTTGAGAAGGGAAAGCGCCACCCGACAATCGGGAATCGAGTGACAATCGGAGCGGGTGCCAAGATTCTTGGCAATATAAACATCGGTGATGATTCACGGATTGGGGCCAATGCCGTCGTTGTCAAGGACACGCCGCCCAATTCCGTCGTCGTCGGCATTCCCGGGCAGATAGTGCGGAGAACCAGAATGCATCATGAAGGAGACAGGCCTGATCTGAATCATGTCGAACTTCCTGATGTTGTCGGCAAAACGCTCCGCGAATTGCTGAATCGGGTGGAAGAGCTCGAAGAAAAAGTGGCTGGCTTTCACCATGTCGAAAAGCATGCAAAAATCCAGCACTTTGACAGGGAAGGAGCCTGGATTGATGGGGATTTTGTAATTTGAAACGGCAGGCGCTTTACTAAAGCATCATGTTGTCGGTAGTATGGGGCAGCGCGAAAGGCGCTGACTTCTATGATAAAACCCTGATTGGACAAGAGGAAACAGAATGAGATCGTATTTTATCGCTGGTAACTGGAAAATGCATAAAACAGCCGCGGAATCTGTGGCGCTGGCTTCGGAGCTTCGGGAAAAACTTGCCGGATGCAAGGAAAAAGTCATGATTGCGCCGGCTTTTACCGCGCTTTCCGAAGTTTCGAAAGTTCTTGCCGGAAGCTCAATCCTGCTTGGCGCGCAAAATATGGGACCTGAAGAGCAGGGCGCCCATACTGGTGAGGTTTCCGTCCTCATGCTCAAGGACCTTGGCGTCAAGGTTGTAATCCTCGGCCACTCAGAGCGCCGCCACACCTATCTTGAGACTGATGAACTCATCAATAAAAAGGTTCTTCTTGCGCTCAAACACGAGCTCGAGGTAATTCTCTGCGTCGGCGAAACCCTGGAAGAACGGGAAGCCGGCAGGCTTGAAGAAGTTGTCGGGACTCAAATCGAAAAAGGCCTTGCTTCGGTCCCTGCTGAAAAACTGCCGATGGTTACCATTGCCTATGAGCCAGTCTGGGCTATCGGTACCGGAAAAACCGCCACGCCCGAGGACGCTGATGCTGTTCACGCGTACTGCAGAAAAGTTCTTGCCGGAATGTATGGCCAAGAAGCTGCCCGTTCCATGGTTATCCAGTATGGCGGTTCGGTAAAACCTGACAATGCAGCGACACTGATGGGGATGCCCAATATCGACGGAGCGCTCGTGGGCGGAGCGAGCCTCAAGGCCGAAACCTTTGTCCCGATTGCCTGCTTCAGATAATGCTGCAAAGGTCTTGCATCAAGACCTTGTTCTCGGATAGTATGTGACGCCGTGCGTGTTTCTGACGCGCACGGTTTTTATAATTCTTAGAGTGGAGTCAATATCATGGGTTTCTTTGCAATACTCCTGCTGGTCATTTTCGTCATTGTTTGCCTGCTTCTGATTTTTCTTGTCATCATCCAGGATGAAGATTCCGATTCACTGGGCGGCATTTTTGCAGGCGGCTCGGGAAGCGCTTTTGGTTCAAGAGCCTCCAATGTGGTTATAAAGATTACCTATGTTCTTGGCGCGCTTTTCTTCATTTCCGCTTTTGCCATGGCGCTTATCAACAAGACTCCGACTGGAAGCATTCCTCAGACAGTCACTCAGCAAAGTACTGAAAGCGGCAATGCCGAGTGGTGGAAAACTCAGCCGGCGCAGACTCCGGAAACCACAACCGAGACGACAGCCAAATAATATTCTGCAGTTTTTGCAGATGAGGATTTGCCGATAATGATTCTTCAGAAAGCCTTTCGCCCTTCGACTATCAGAATAGGTCTTGAGAGCGAGGACAAGGACGAGCTATTCGAAGAGCTCGTAGATATTCTGGCACGCTCATATCCTCAGGATAAAGCTTTCCCGCGGGAAGCTGTCCTGCAGGGGATTCAGCAGCGCGAGAAGAAAATGTCCACTGGCATCGCGAAAGGTGTTGCCGTGCCGCACGCCACCATTTCCGGCCTTGACGGCTTGCACGGCGTTCTGGGTATTTCCCGCAAGGGCATCGATTATGAAGCGCTGGATGGAGAACCTGTCTACCTCGTGTTTCTGCTCGTGTCACCTCCCGGTGATGCGGAACTTCATTTGCAGGCTTTGCGTCAAATCGCGCTGATTCTGCAGGATCATGATTTGATGACAGCACTTTTGAATTCGCAGAGTTCGGAGAAAGCGTATGAAATTCTGACCACCTGCGATATTCTGCAATTCGAATAGAATTACATTTTGTGTGATTCCACCAGACGAGCGGTTTTGGCTCGCCAATGATGGGACCGCACCTTGCTTTGCTGTATGGCAAAGTGAAAGGGGCGACCATGGACTCGCTGGATAGCCTTGAAAGGCTGCTGGAAACAGAGAAGAAAGCTTCCCGAATAATCGAGGAAGCTGAGACTGCTGCTGCGCGAATTCGGCTTGAAGCGCAGGAAAAGGCCGCTGCTTTGGAGCAGGAAAAACTGCTTGAGGCGCGAAGATTTTTTGAAGCTGAAGCCGCCCGAATCAAAAAAGACATAGAGAATGAAGTGCAGACGGAGCTTGATACCTTCAAACTCCATTTGCGGACTATTAAAATCGACAAGGATAGGCTTGCCCCGCTGGTCTGGAATATTGTTCGACAGGACAATTGAAAATGGCAGGCTTCGCTGATTTTTCCTATATCTACGCTCGAATTTGCGGCGCTTATTCGCATATGCGTCTTTATTCGAAAAGCTCTTCTCTTGAAAGTGTTAAAAGTCCATCCCAGCTGTGGAAAATCTGGTTTGATGAAGAGCCGCCTGCCCTCCCGGAATATGTGCTGGTCAGCCTTGCGGAAAAGAAAATCCTAAAGGATTCAATAAGCAAATTCAGAAATTTGGCCGAGATATTACCCGAAACAGATGCTCTCGTACGTTCGCTTCTCTTGAAATTCGAAATATCAACCTTGAAAAACCTGCTTTTGAAAATTCAGAAAAACGAAGCCAGGCCCGAAGCCATCGAGTATCAATCCCCCGTCATCTCAAGCCTGCTTGAGTTCTGGCCGAACTTGAAAGCCGGCCTGCGGGGGACCGACTATGCATGGATCGATGAAACGGCGTTGAGCGATATCGGCAAGACCGAAAATCTGCTTGACCGCTATTATTATCTGAAGCTGTGGGCTGCGGTTCAGGCTTTGCCTGGCGGGAAAACAGGGGCTATTCAGGATTTGCTTACGCGGGAAATGCTGTATCAAAATGCCATCTGGGCTTTGCGGACATACCATTATTATGGTTTGAGCCGTGAAAAAACTCAGACCATGCTGATATCGATTCCTCAGAAGGATATTACGAGCGATTCCCTGAAAATCTTCGATTACACGCTGGAAAACCTGACCAGTTTTGCTGACTGGCCGCTCAAGGCTTTGCTGAAAAATCAATCGGGAAAGGGGCTCGATATTCCATTGCTGGAAATTACCGCTCAGCGGGAGCTATTTCTCGCGGTCCGCAGGGCGCTTCATTTTTTCCCTGAAACCTACACTCCGCTCTATTGCTATTTCAAATTGCTTGACGGCGAGGTAAACCTTTTTTCTGTGGCGATGGAAAGCGTGAGACTCGGAGTCCCGCTGTCCGAAAGCAGTCAGTTTATCTGGGCGCTTGGAGGAGAACCAGCATGAGTCAGGTCTCGATGCAGAGAATCGAAATGATTCTGCTTAAATCCGATATTGACAATCTTTTGCACTATCTTGGCAAGCAGGCCTGTTTCCAGATTATCTATCCGGATGCATCTGAACGTGAAAAATACTCAGGCGTATCAAAAAGCGATGAGGAACAAACAGAGGCATATCTTGTCGAACATCTCGAAGAAGCTCAGCGAAAACTCGAAGAGATGGGGCGAATGCTTGGCTATGTGATGCCCATGCAAATAAAACCTGACACTCACCTGCCTGACGAGGCGATGATCGGTGTAATAGATGAAAGATATGCGGCTGTTACGCATCTGGAAGCTGAAATTCAGAAGCAGACGAGCGTCATAGCGGAGCTTGAAGAAACCGTTCATGAAGCGAAAGCGAGTACCAATCTCCCATTGGCGAATGAGAATCTTGAAAGACTTTCGTTCATTACCATAAAGACCGGAACCATTCAGCCTGACAAAATGGCCCGCCTGCAAGAAACTCTCGGCGCGCGCGCCATCATTGTGCCTCTCGACGAAAAAGGCAGGATAGTCGCGGCTTCTTCACGAAAAGGGCGATTCGCGCTTGAAACGGAACTCGAGCGGGCTGGCTTTGTCAAGCTGGATTTGCCGACGGGCAGTCAGCCTGTTTCGTCTGAAGCTGTCGATGCGCTTGAAAAGACATTGAAGCTGAGAAAAGCGGAATTATCAGCCCTGGCGGTTGAAAAAGAAAAGACAGCTGCAAGCTTTCAAGATACCTGGGAGCTTTTCGTATTATCGATTCAGCTGAAAAGAGCTTTGCTGAAAGTTGAAAACCGCCTTGAAGGAACTCGTTGGGCATACCGGCTTGAAGGCTGGGTTCCCGCTAACCGGACAAAAGGCTTGATCCGCGAGGTTACCGCGATGTTCAAAAATGTCGCAATCAGGCTTGTGGCTCCTGATGAAAAGGGGAAAGATGAAACTGATATAGAGAGCATCCCTGTTTTGCTGAAACAGAATGCCTTCACCCGCGCTTTCCAGTCTATTGTTCTATCCTACGGAACTCCGCTGTATGGCGATATCGACCCGACTCCCGTTGTCGCATTCTTTTTTACACTGCTGTTTGCCATCATGTTCGGTGATTTAGGGCAGGGGCTTGTCATCTTTTTAACTGGAATCTTGTTTGTGAGGACAAAAAAGGCTTCGTTTGAAAAGTACAAACGATTCGGTCCAGCTTTTATAGCTGCTGGCACTGGATCCATGCTGATGGGGCTTCTTGTTGGCTCGTTTTTTGCGGATGATGCCATTCTCGTGCCTTTTGAGCACATGGTAACCCGTGTAATATTCAACCGCAGCTCAGACAGAATTCTGGACATCATGCCGCAGGGCAATCTGGATGCCATGTTCAGATTTTTCGGCTTTACGCTTGGTGTCGGTGTCTTTATCAACTCAACTGGACTTGTCATCAACATGATAAACCTCTGCAGAAGAAAAGAGTATGGCGAAGCGATTTTTTCAAAGACAGGCCTCGCCGGAGCTTTTGTTTTCTGGTGGGCGATTGGCATAGCAGTTCGAATTGCCGCAGGAGGAAGTCTGGCCTGGTTTGACGTCCCCGGCCTCGGCATACCGCTTCTGGCGCTTTTCCTTGCGGAATCCTTAAAAGCGCTCCTGCCTTCCCGCGACGGACACCGCGAAAAAATATCCCTGGTGGATGCAGCTGTTGGTGGGATGGTGGAGATTATTGAAACCATATCATATTACGCATCCAACACGATGAGTTTTCTCAGAGTTGCGGCATTCGCCCTCGCACATGCGGTTTTGTCATTTGTTGTCTTTACAATGGCGGAGCTGATTCGAACCAGAGCCCCGGGCGGATCCTATGCCCAGATATTTGTCTATATCATTGGGAATATTATCATTATCGGGCTTGAGGGGCTGATTGTCACAATTCAAGTGATACGGCTCCAGTATTATGAGTTTTTCTCGAAATTTTTTACTCGCTCGGGAAAGAGCTTTACCCCGATGAGTTTTGAAAAGGTTGATTGAAATCGAGAAGGAGAGTGGTATGAAAAGAAAATGGATGAGCGGAATTTTCGCTTTTGCGGCCTCCGCGTCGGCATTCGCACAGCAAACTGCAGCAACAGCAGCTCCGTCAGCAGGCGCCAGTATCGCGAAATATATCGGAGCGGCTCTCGCGGTCAGCGTCGCGGCGGTAGCAGGCGGCATGGCTGTTGCAAAAATCGGTTCCGCTGCAATGGGCGCCATGGCGGAAAAACCGGAGCTTTCCGGAAAAGCGCTTCCCTATGTTGGGTTGGCTGAAGGTATCTGCCTTTGGGGATTCCTTGTCGCCCTGCTTATTCTGCTTCTGTAGGATTCAGCTCTTGTGATTGAAATTTTTGTCCTGGCGGAGGAAGAAATCGTCCTGGCTTTCAGGATGATTGCCATCGAAGGCCTTAGTGTCGCAAACAAGGATGAAGCGTGCCGGATTTTTACCGCAATTACGCACGATAAGGCCGCTCCTGGTCCGAAAGGCGGAACTTTCGATCTTTCTCAGTGCAAAATGCTGATCATATCGGAAGATGTTGCGGACATGCTGGGGAACGGTCTCACTGACTGGCAGTTGGAAGGCCAATTCCCGCTGATTGTGGAAATTCCCCCGCTTTCCGGCCATGTTGAAGGGCACGCACGCCTTGTCGATATGGTTCGCCAGGCAATTGGCATTAAAATTCAGTAAGGACCTGATAATGGAACAAATACAGGGAACGGAAGCGCTTGAGCGTGAAATTCTTGAAGATGCCGCCAGGAAGGCTGACAAGATTAAAAAAAAGGCCGAAGGCGATGCGTCCCGGATTCTGGCAGAAGCTCAGTCCGGAATTCAAAAGAAAATCGCAGTATTGCAGAGCGAGCATGAAGCACGGATAGCCAGTCTGCAAAATGAGCTTCATTCGCGGGTGCCGACTGAAAAAAGCAGGCTTCAGAGCAAGTTCAAGGAATCAGTCCTCGAAGCCGCGCTTGAGGAGTTTTTTGAACATGAAGGAAGCGATCTTTTAGGGCAATGGTGTCTCAGCCAGCTTGAGAAAAGCCAAAAGCTCATTTACGCCTCATCAGCGGATGTTTTCTGGAAAGGCCTGAATGCAGCTGATCAGAAAAAGCTGGAAGAATTCTGCGGGAAAAGCAAGTCCTCCCTTGCCTTGCATGAGGATGCAGGCTTGCCATACCGCGGCGTCAGGGTCAAACCGAAGGATCAATCCTACGAGTGCAGATTCACGGAACGGGAATTGCGGGATTGGCTGCTCGATAATAAGCGGGGCATGCTGGCTGACGCTCTTTTTGGCAGCAATTTAAACGAAAATCCGCAAGAAAATGAGCGAGCGGGGAAGGGCACTGGAGCAGATTCCAGGCCGCAGGATAGAGCATGAAGAAGTCTGGTATCATTACGCGGATTTCAGGACCTGTCGTACTGGCCCAGGATCTTGAAAACGCTGGACTGTATGATGTTGTCAAAGTCGGCGGTGCAGGCTTGATCGGCGAAATCATTAAGCTGAAAGGCGATACGGCGACAATTCAGATTTATGAAGACAATACGATGATGAAGGTCGGCGAACCTGTCGTTTGTCTGGAATATCCCTTGTCAGTCAGTTTGGGGCCAGGGCTTATCGGCTCGATATACGATGGTATTCAGCGCCCGCTCCCGGTGCTGAAAACCCTGTCAGGCCCGATGCTGGTTCCCGGTGTGGCCGGAGAAAGCCTCGATACCGAAAAACGCTGGCACTTTGTTC
>CAZZJJ010000008.1:13883-17916 GCA_964654405.1 uncultured Treponemataceae bacterium | reverse complement strand
AATTTGGAAAGGATGCGGTTCCGCTCGCTTTTATTATTGGAATAGATGCTTTGCGCGAAGGCAATAGAATCGATTTCCCACGGCCTGGTGAGATCCGTTTCGGCGATGAAAAAAATGATTCTGACAATCTCAGACCAGCGATAGCCGAAATAGCAGACTTTCTGAAATCGCATAACGTTCCATACTCGATTCCCAACGACATGGTCCGAGCTATGTGGTATAAGTTCATGATGAATGTGGGACTCAATCAGTGGTCAGCAGTACTGAGAGCACCATACGGGGTTTTTCAGAAGAATGCCATTGCCCGTGATTTAGTCCGCGAAACCATGGAGGAGGTTGTTGCGCTTGGAATACAGCGTGGTGTTGCAATTTCCTCCGCCGATATTGATTCGCTGTTTACGATCCTGGACACGCTTGGTCCGGAAGGAAAAACTTCCATGCTGCAGGATGTCGAGGCCCAGCGCAAAACGGAAGTGGATGCTTTCGCAAAAGTTGTCGTAGACGAGGCATCTCGTTCGGGCATTCCCGTCCCTGCAAATGCGATGCTGTTCAGAATGATTTCCTGCATCGAGCAGAGCTATGCCGATTTGGCGCGTTGATGCAGGTTTCTTAGGGAATAATCAGCGCAGTTCATTGCGCCGATGACCGCACCAGCGAAATTTCACCTGAAGAATATGACCGGAGACTACCATCTGTCAGCCTGATGAGTATCTGCCCCGAACTATCAATCCCTTCCAGAATTCCTTGCGAAAACTTGTCTTGCTCAGGATGACCTTCTGCAAACCGAATGTTCATGCCGAGTTTCCACATTCTGCTGATATAGGCAGTACGCCATTCGTCATTGGCTGAAAAAGCAAGAATATTTTCGACGGTCCTCCGTATCAAGTACTCTCCCTGATCTGACAGCGGCTGGATGCCCAGAATTTCTTCCAGACTGACTGCTGAATTTCCAAGAACTTCCGGATATGCTCCTTTTTGCAGATTTATGCCCATGCCGATGAGAAACCATCCCGCCGACTGCTCGATGAGAATGCCGGCAAGTTTTCTGAACGAGTCAGGATCAGCATGATCTCCAGATGCAAGGATATCGTTTGGCCACTTGAGCAGAAAGCTGGAACCTGCCAATTCGTGCGCGCTGGTTAGCTGCTCGAGAGCGATTGAGAGCGCAAGCCCTGTTTTCAGGCTCAAAGCTTCCGGCCGTACCAGTGAAACCGGCAGCATGATGGTCGTGAGCAGGGAAGAGCCTGGCTTTGCTTCCCATGTCCTTCCGGAAATCCTTCCCCTGCCATTCGTTTGATATCGAGCCACAACAGCGGCTGGTGAGGATAAGCCCTGCTGGATTAGGCTTCGGGCTGTATCCATGGTAGAGCTGACCGATTTAAATCGGAAAAAAGGCAGTTCCATGAAGCTGAATGTAGCCTTGAAAGCTCTTTTTTGCAAGTTTTTTTGAGGCAAGACTTGCAAGCGGTCTGATTTGCGGTACTATATCAGAACAAACTCAAAATGCTGAAAAGGATCTGCAAGGAGCTAGATATGTGCGGAATAATCGGCTATACCGGCCCCCGGAATACATCAAAAATCCTGCTTGAGGGCTTGCGGCGCCTGGAATACCGGGGCTACGACTCTGCCGGGATTGTTGTGGGAAAAGAATCCGAGAAGAGCGGAGAGCTCACAATTATCAAATCAGTAGGGAAAATTGCAGCGCTGAAATCAATAGTGCCGCATAATCTGGAAGGCTCCTGGGGCATCGGCCATACCCGCTGGGCTACCCATGGCGGCGTTACTGAAAGCAACGCACATCCCCATACCGACATGTCGGGAAAGATCGCGGTTGTTCATAACGGTATTATAGAAAACCATACGGCGATAAAGTCGATGCTGCAGGCAAAAGGCTGTGTTTTCAAGAGCGAAACCGACACCGAAGTGATTCCTCATCTCATAGCGCAATATTATGAAGGAGATCTTCTCAAGGCGCTTCTGAAAGCCTTGCAGCATTTGTCGGGGACCTATGCAATCGCCTGTATCCATGCAGATGAACCAGGAAGAATCATAGGCGCCCGCAACGGTGGGCCGCTTGTCGTGGGAATTGGCTCAGGCGAAATGTTCCTCGCCAGCGACATCACTGCTATGGTTGCGTATACCGATAAAGTGGTGTATCTGAACGATGGCGAAATAGTGGATATCAACGCTGGAGCTTTCACCATCACGAACCGTTTCGAACAGCATGTCGACAAGGCAGTCGATACCATCAGCTGGGAGCTTGGCTCCATCGAAAAGGGCGAATTTCCCTGCTACATGGAGAAGGAAATTTTCGAACAGCCCGAATCTATTGCGCGAGCCATCTCGGGGCGTCTTGACGCTGAGAACGCGACTGCAAAGCTGGGAGGACTCAATCTGGGGAGAAAGGTGCTCTCGGATATCAGCAGAGTCAAGGTAATTGCAGCCGGCACCAGCTGGCACGCCGGACTCGTTGGATCCTTCCTGCTTGAGCAGGTCGCGCGTGTCCCGGCCCAGGCAGAGCTTGCCAGCGAACTTCGATACAGGAACCCTGTTGTAGAAAAAGACAGCCTCTGGTTTACCGTAAGCCAGTCGGGGGAAACCGCGGATTCGCTGTACGCAATGCGTGAAATCCAGAGAAAGGGCGGAACGGTGCTCGGAATCTGCAATGTTGTCGGCTCAACCATAGCCCGTGAGTCCGATGGCGGCATCTATGTCCATTCGGGTCCGGAAATTGCGGTTGCGTCGACAAAGGCGTTTACAAGCCAGCTTGCAGCGTTCTATCTCTTTACGCTCATGGTCGCCCGAATGCGGGACATGTCAAGAGAAGAAGGATCCAAGTTCCTGACCGCGCTGCAGGAAGTACCGGCAAAAGTGGCTGAAACCCTGAAACAGCGGGACCATGTTCAGAGAATCGCCAAGAAGTATTGCCATGCGAAGGATTTTCTATTTCTCGGCAGAGGCATCCTCTACCCGATTGCCTTGGAAGGGGCTCTGAAGCTGAAAGAAATCAGCTACATCCATGCCGAAGGCTGCAGCGCCGGCGAAATGAAGCATGGCACCATAGCGCTGGTCAGCCCTGAATTGCCGAGCGTATTCCTTGTTTCCGATGATTTCCTTCGCGAAAAAACGATTTCAAACATGCGCGAAATCAAAGCCAGGGGAGGTCCTGTCATCGCGGTCGGCGTCGAAGGCGATCTGGAAACAGAAAAGATTGCCGATGAATTCATACCGGTTCCCCGAATGGACCCGCGGTTCTATCCCTTTACCATGATTCTTCCGCTCCAGCTACTGGCATATTTTTCCGCGCTCGAACTTGGAAGGGATGTCGATCAGCCGCGGAACCTGGCTAAGAGCGTAACGGTGGAATGAACAGGCAGCAATCGGTAAACAATTATCAAAAAGAATAATACCAGTTGTTGAATACCAAGAGTGGGGTTATACTACTCTGGATTTATTACTCACGCCCAAGGAGGATGTATGAAGAGGGCATTATTTGTACTGGTGCTGGTTCTTTCAATCGCGCTGGTCGGCTGCGCGGGAACCGCAAAATCCGACACAATCAAAGTCGGCTGGTTCGGCGCGCTCACGGGCGACCAGGCAGTCTGGGGTGAAAACGAGTTCAATACCGTCAAGATGTTGTTCGAAGAGTACAACAACGCTGGCGGTATCGAAGTTGGCGGCAAGAAATACAAGCTCGAAGTCATCGGCTATGACAACAAGGGCGATGCCCAGGAAGCGGTCAATGTCGTGAAGCGGCTGACAGGTCAGGACAAGGTCGTTGCGATCCTCGGCCCGAATGCCTCAGGCAACGCCATTCCCATAGCGCCCGTTCTTGAACAGGCCAAAGTTCCCGACATTGCCACGGTCGCGACCAATCCCAAAGTTACCGTTCTCGATGGCAAAGTAAAACCATACAATTTCCGCGTCTGCTTCATCGACCCCTATCAGGGCGCCGTTGCCGCCGGATATGCCTATGACAAGCTCAACGCCCGCAAAGCCGCCATCCTCTATGATGTGTCCGATGACTATTCAC
>CAZZJJ010000008.1:0-13871 GCA_964654405.1 uncultured Treponemataceae bacterium | reverse complement strand
TTGCGCGAGTTCTTCAAGGCGAATTTCGAGAAAAAGGGCGGCATGATTGTCGCTGACGAATCCTTCAATGGCGGCGATGTCGATTTCAGACCTCAGCTTTCAAAGATAAAAGCTGCTAACCCCGACATTATCTTTATGCCGTACTTCTTTAAGGAAGTAGCGCTCTCTGCAAACCAGGCACGCGAACTCGGCATCAAGACAACCCTGATGGGCGGCGACGGATGGCCTTCAGATCAGCTGATTTCCATGGGCGGTAAAGCGGTTGAAGGCAGTTACTTTGTCAACCACCTCGACTATGCCGATCCAGCGGTTCAGGATTACAAAGCGCGCTACAAGGCAAAATACGGCAAGGAAACCGAACTCAATGGCTATCTCGTCCATGACGCAGTACTCCTTTTGGTCGCTGGTCTCCAGAAAGCCGGAAAAGTCAATGGTGAAGCACTGGCCAAGGCTTTCCCGGGGCTTCAGGTTCAGGGGATCACCGGTATGATCAATATCAGTCCGGACACCCACAACCCGGAAGGCAAGGACGCCGCCATTATCAAGATCATCGATGGCCAGTATGTTTTCCAGGAAAAGTACGCTGCAAAATAAGAGCTTCCCTGTGGTTGCCATCAACCATTGAGCCAAGATGCTTCTGGTATCGATGTTACATACATTTGAGTCAGAAGCATCATTTTTCCTGAAAAGGGCATGGCCGGATCCCTTCAGGGGTCCGGTTGTGCTTTTTTCAACCCTCAATCCTGTTGAAAAAGGATAGGCCATGACACAGTTCTTCCAACAAGTCATAAACGGACTTTCCATCGGTTCTGTTTATGCATTGATGGCCGTTGGATACTCCCTTGTATATTCCATCATGAATTTTTCCAATTTTGCCCATGGTGGCGTCATCATGCTGGGAGCGTATTTCGGCTTTTTTTCACTGACACTCCTTCATTTGCCGTTTTTTGCGGCATTCCTGCTGGCTTCGTTTGGCACAACCATCCTTGCGATTATCGTTGAGCGAATCGCTTACAAGCCACTTCGGGAAAGAAAAGCGCCTTTTCTGTACTTTATTATTTCTGCAATGGGCGCTTCGATTCTTCTGGAAAATATTGTCATCGCAACCATTGGACCGACATTTAGGACATATCCGCCGGTTTTTGAACGCACACCTATCAGTATCGGGCCCTTGGCCATCGGAAGGCTCGATCTGCTGATGTTCGCAATTTCGGCTGCCTGCCTCACGGCCCTGATTCTTTTCATTGAAAAAACCAAAATGGGCAAAGCCATCCAGGCCGCTGCCTATAATATTAAAGCCTGTGCCTTAATGGGCATCAATACTGACAAGGTCATTCTCATTGTTTTTGGTCTTGGCGGATTCCTCGCCGGTGTGGCTGGCGTCTTTTTCGGCATGAAATACACGGTATATCCCCAGATCGGAAACATCACAACCAAGTCATTCATTGCCGCAGTTTTCGGCGGGCTTGGAAGTCTGCCTGGCGCAGTGCTCGGTTCTGTGATTCTCGGCACGCTCGAGACCTTTGTTGCCGGATACCTTTCATCCCAATACCGTGATCTGATCGCTTTCGTCATATTGATCGGCGTTCTCATCATCCGTCCGTCCGGTATCATGGGCAAGAATACGGAAGATAAAGCATAAGGCTCCAGGGGGTTATGATGGATTGGACATACATCCAGGGCATTCTGATGCTGGCTGGAATAAATTTGATATCAGTACTGGGGCTCAGCCTTTTAACGGGCTTTACGGGACTGTTCTCATTCGGCCATGCGGGATTCATGGCAATCGGTGCCTACATCGGCGCCTTGATGACAGTTTCGCCTTCAACAACACCTGCCGGACTTGGGCTGCCCTTTTTTGTCGGAATCATCGCGGGAGGTGCGGCAGCGGGAATTGTCAGCTATTTTATCGGGCGGATTACGCTCAATCTGAAAGGCGACTATTTCTGTATCGCGACACTCGGATTTGGTGAAGCGATTCGGCTGATTCTCAATAACGTCCAGATATTCGGTGGTTCACGCGGCTGGCCCGGCGTTCCCTATAAGTCAACCCTGCCAGTCATTATTCTGGTTGACGTGATCGCGGTGCTTTTTCTCGCAAACCTGATAAAATCCCGGCATGGCAGAAATATGATCGCGGTCAGAGAGGAGGAACTGGCTGCGCAGATTTCCGGAATCGATGTTTTCAAATATAAGATGATCGCGCTTATCATCAGTGCAGTATACGCCGGCGTTGCCGGTGTTTTCTTCGGCCACTATATGACGTTCATTCAGCCCAAGATGTTTTCGATGACCAAATCCACTGAATTGACCATTATTGTCATTTTCGGCGGACTTGGCTCAATTTCAGGTTCAGTGCTAGGCGCAGTTCTGCTGACAGCCCTGCCGGAAATATTGCGGGCATTCGAGATCTGGCGCCTGGTATTTTATGGCGCTGCCGTTATCCTCATCATGATCTCACGGCCAAAAGGACTCATGGGCGGCATGGAATTGACACCATCTGGAATCAGAAAAGCCCGGCTTGAACGCAAGGCTCGATTGGACGCCCGGGCGGAAGCCCGGAGGCTCAACGGGCTTGAAGATGGCTCTGCTGAAGAGGGAAGGGGTGCGTGATGGCAGCAATACTTGAAATAAGCAATCTGACCAAGCGCTTCGGCGGATTGGCAGCTGTCAACGATGTGAGTTTTTCAGTCCCTGATGGCGGCATTGTCGGGCTTATCGGACCGAACGGCGCCGGCAAAACGACAATTTTCAACCTTGTGACCGGAGTTTATTCGGTTACCTCAGGCGATGTGAAGTTCCAGGGGAAGAGCATTGTCGGCCTGCCTCCCTTCAAAATCGCGGACAAGGGCATCACCCGCACCTTTCAGAACATAAGGCTTTTTAAAAACCTGACGGTGTTTGAAAACGTGCTCACCGCCTGCCACATGAGTGCACAGTACAATCTCGCGGAAACAATTCTCAGACTTCCGCGCTTCAGAAAAGAAGAAAAAATGCTCTATGAAAAAGCGGAAAATCTGCTGAGCATCATGGGGCTGACTGAGCGGCGAGACTTGGTTGCCAACAATCTTCCGTATGGAATGCAAAGGCGGTTGGAGATTGTCCGGGCGCTGGCTCTGGATCCGAAATTGCTCCTGCTCGACGAGCCTGCCGCAGGAATGAATCCGGATGAAACAGAGCAGCTCATGAATCTGATCGGCAGGATTCGGAAGGATTTCAACCTTTCCGTTCTGGTCATAGAGCACCACATGGACCTGATCATGGGCGTCTGTGAGCATATTGTCGTTCTCAACTTCGGGCTTAAACTGGCTGAAGGCAAGCCGGAAGAAGTTGCCAACGATTCCAAGGTTGTCGAAGCCTATCTCGGCACGACAGAGGAGGCATAGACGATGCTGACAGTAAAAGACCTGCATGTTTCTTACGGCGGAATCCGTGCGCTAAAAGGCGTCTCACTCTCCGTGAGCAAGGGTGAAATTGTCACCATCATTGGAGCGAACGGGGCGGGCAAATCCACCCTGCTCAACACTATCTCCGGCTTTCTGAAACCGAACCGCGGCGAAATTCTGTATAACCGTGAAAAACTGGCTCGGCGCCCCGATTTGATTGTAAAAACTGGTATCTGCCATGTGCCGGAGGGCCGATTGATCTTCGCCAATCTGACGGTTACCGACAACCTGATTCTCGGCGCATATCTGCGCAATGACAGCAAGGCGATCAAAGAGGATCTGGAAAAAGTGTTTACGCTTTTCCCGCGCCTTAAAGAGCGGGAGCTTCAGCTGGCTGGAACCCTTTCGGGCGGAGAACAGCAGATGCTCGCCATGGGACGCGCACTGATGACCAACGGGGAACTGGTTTTAATGGATGAACCATCGCTCGGACTTGCCCCGCTTCTGGTCCAGACAGTCTTCGATATAATTCTTCAGATACGCTCATTGGGGAAAACCATTCTTCTGGTTGAACAGAATGCGTTCAAGGCACTGAATATCGCCGATAGAGCCTATGTGCTTGAACAGGGACGAATTATAAAGCAAGGTCATGCTGCGGAAATCGCGCGGGATCCGGCTGTCCGCGCGGCTTATCTCGGCTCGAAATCGGTCGCGATCAAAGCCTGATTTTTTTACCGAAAGGACTGATGCTAGCAAGCCACAGTCTTATGCGCCTGGCTCAGCCTGAAAAAAACCCGCGATACCTGAATGATTCAGCATCGCGGGCTTTTTCCCAATGAGAGCGTGAAGTCACCTCATAATATTCCAATCAGCAAAAGTCCGGCCAGAATGGTCGCGGTAAACATGGCGGCTGTCAGCCTGCCCGCATACCGATGAGCCTTTTTCAGAATCGGGATTCTCTTTTTATCCCTGACTCGAAAGATTGCCTGCCCAAGTATCGGATTCAACAGAAGAAGAATCAGCGTTGTAAGACCAAGAATCGCGTGCGGAACTCTGATGTGCGGTCCTCCGCTCGACTGAACCATCATGAAAGCAAATACAAAACCCGCAAGCGCAAATATCACAGCAGCGAGATTCAATGTCTTGTGAGCTTTAAGCCACCATTTTTTCGATTTGAAAAAACGGGCAATCACAATAGCAGAAGACATCGCGATAAACGCGGTTGCCAGACTTCCGATATGGAAAATGAGGAAATTCAATTACCGCCCTCCATCTTTAAAACCGCGCTTCCTGCTTTGCTGTGTTTGGCCGTAAACTGAAGATTGGGACTATAGGCCCAGATTACCTTGAAATTCCCGCTCATTGGAATTACTTTGTCAAACTTGTCACCGGTGTTGAGCAGGCGGGAAAATTCAAAGACAACCATATCCCCGGTCCTGGTTCCCGCAAAGGAAAGGATGCTGGAAGCACCGCCCTGGTTGACATCAGGCGGATGCGGTCCGAACATGCCCGTTGACCATGCGTCGACAGCCTGAACATTGCCCGGCTCGCCGACCAGCCCGAAAATCATGTCGGAATTGGCCATAACTGTGGTAGGCTCAAAACCAATCGCAACCCAGCCCGGCGTCTTGGCCATTATGGCCATAAACACCTTGTCACCTTGGAATTCCCAGTAAAGACGGTAATTTCCCTTGTCAAACACTGCCTCTTTCGAGTATTCGCCGTCTTTGAGAACTCCATCCACATCCACGGCGAAAGCCATGGAGCCGACTGCCAGAAACAACATTGCAAAAACAATATACTTTGCTTTCATAATTTGAAGATAAAAAAGCAAGGCCCCATCGTCAAATTCTTTTGAGCAGATTGGTATAAAAATCAGCGCAGGCGTCAAGATTATCCTTTTTAACTCGCTCGTCATACCCATGAACACCTTTCAGATCATCCTGCGATTGATACAGAGCCGTAAACCGATAGATGTCCTGCGCGACTTCGCGATAATGTTTCGTGTCAGTTCCCGCGCTGAAAAGGAAAGGCGCGCTGACCGCGTCCGGGTGCGATTTCTGAAGCGCTTCGGTAACAAGACGCCATCCTTGGCTCTTCGAACTTGATTCGGGAGAGGGCGGCACCACAAATTCCGCCCCTTTTGTCTTAACGCTGACACCGAAGGGTGAGCAAAGCTGTTCAAGATGAGCAACAACGCGCTCGGGGCTGTCGCCGGGCAGAATCCTGACATTTATGACAGCCTTGGCGGTTTCCGCGAGGACATTTTCCTTATTGGAACCTGAAAGCATGGTGCAGGCTGCGGTTGTCCGAATGAGGGCATTCGTGGATGGGCTGTTGGCAAAGGCCATTTTCAGCAATCCAGCAGTCAGCCATGTGTTATTGAAAATGAATTGATAGATGGGGGTAGAAACAGGAGCTATGGCTGACAGAAAGGATCGCATGGTCTGGGTCAGTCGAGCCGGGAAGGGATTTTTTTCCAGGGCCAGCAGAGCCCGCGCAAGCTGTCCAGGGGCGGTTTTCTTAGGAGGCATAGATGCGTGACCAGGATTTCCCTTGGCTTCCAGCAGAATATCAGCGTAGCCTTTCTCAGCTACACCGATCAGAGCAAGCGGCTGTTTGACAAAGGACAGCATGCCCTTGCCGATCGGGCCTCCCTCATCCAGCAAGAACAATGCTTTGACACCTCTCTGCTTGAGGTATTCGCCAATCAGTCGGGCACCCCGCACCCCGCCTATCTCCTCGTCGCCGCCAAAAGCAAAATATACGCTTCGCTCTGGCTTGAAACCCCGCGACAGCAATGTCTCCGCAGCTTCAAGGATGCTAGCCATCAGTACCTTGATGTCCTGTGTTCCCCGTCCCCAGATCTCGGTATCAGTAATCTCACCTGAGAAGGGTCCGAATTTCCAATTTTTTTCATCGCCAGGCGGGACAACATCAAAGTGTGCGCATAAAATTACCGGCTCCAAGTCCTTTTTTATTCCTTCCCAGGTGTACAGAAGAGCTCTGGATCCTATTTCTTCCCGCCTTATTTGCGTGTGCACCCGCGGATAGAGCGCTTTGAGGCTTTCTTTCAGCGCTGAAAAGGCTTGTTCATTTTCATTTTCCGGATCGAATGACGAAACAGTAGCAAACCGGACCAGATTGGACAATTTTTCAGGCAAGTCAGGGTATTTCAATTGCATGATTCATTCCTTTTGCATCGAGTATGGAGCAGGAACCGCGCAAGGTCAACTGAGGTTCTTTAAAAATGCAGACACATTTTGAAAGGCCTTCAGTTGAAAAAGGTGATTTGAAAAGCAGGCTTTCCACTTCCTGCTTCCAGTCCTTCAAGCTATACTGGCTTGCATGAGCGAATTTATACATCTGCACAACCATTCCGATTATTCCCTTCTTGACGGGGCAGCGCCGGTCAAGGAAATGGTGGCAACCGCGAAACGGTTCGGCATGCCCGGCATCGCCATTACCGATCATGGCAACTTATTCGGCGCCCTGACTTTTGAAAAAGCCTGCCGGGAAGAGGGCATAAACCCGATTATCGGCTGTGAATTTTATGTCGCCGGCAGTTCAAGAAAGGAAAAAGCAGGATCAGAAAACGGCAACCGCTATTACCACTTTCTGCTGCTCGCTGAAAACCAGGAAGGCTACCGCAACCTCATCAAGCTGACCTCGCTCTCGTACACCGAAGGTTTCTATTACAAGCCTCGAATTGATGATGAACTTCTTGCGCAATACTCAAAGGGCCTTATCGCTTCTACAGCCTGTCTGGCGGGAGAAATCCCTTCGCTCATCCTTGCGGGAAAAAGCGAAGCGGCTGAAAAAAAAATTCTGCGCTATGCCGAATTGTTCGGCAAAGAACATTTTTATCTCGAACTTCAGGACCATGGCCTGGAAGAACAGAAGCTGGTTAACCGGACGCTGATAAGCTTGGCCCGCAAATACAACCTGCCGCTGATCGCCACCAACGACCTTCATTATATCCAGAAAGAAGACGCGGTCGCGCAGGATATCCTGCTCTGCATCGGAACAAACCGCAAGCGCAATGATCCCGGACGGATGCGTTTCCCGAACGACCAGTTTTATCTCAAAACCGCGGAAGAAATGGAAGCTCTGTTCAGAGAAGTGCCCGAAGCTCTGACGAACACTCTTAAAATCAATGAAATGGTCAAACTCAAGATTGACTTCCCGGGGCCGCTTCTGCCGGACTACGAAATTCCGCATGAGTTCCATACACCGGACGAATACCTGCAAAGCCTTACAATGGAGGGTCTCGCTGCGCGCTATCCCGCGGTAACGAGTGAAATTCGGGAACGGGCTGAATATGAGCTTTCGATTATCATAAAAATGGGATTTACTGGCTATTTTCTGATTGTATGGGATTTTATCCACTGGGCGAAGGAACATGACATTCCGGTCGGCCCGGGTCGCGGGTCTGGTGCCGGTTCCATTGTCGCCTATGCCCTGCGGATTACCGATATTGACCCGCTCAAGTATGATTTGCTGTTTGAACGATTTTTAAATCCTGAACGAATTTCGATGCCTGACTTCGACGTGGATTTCTGCTTCGAAAGACGGCAGGAAGTAATTGATTATGTTACAAATAAATACGGACAGGATAGGGTGGGGCAGATCATTACCTTCGGAACGCTCAAGGCCAAAGCGGTTATCAAGGATGTGGCTCGCGCGCTGGATATTTCTTTTGACGAAGCTAATGCCATCGCAAAGCTGATCCCGGAAGACCCCAAGATGACCCTCGATACCGCGCTTGAAATGGAGCCGAAACTCAAGGAACTGGCGAATGATCCGCGCTACTCGGAGCTTTTTAGGATAGGCTTCAAGCTGGAACATCTCCATCGCCACAGTTCTCTCCACGCTGCCGGCATTGTCATCGGCAAATCAGCCCTGACCGATTATGTTCCTCTCTACAAAGACCCGAAAACTGATGGCATCTCGACCCAGTACACCATGGACTATCTCGAGAAATGCGGGCTGGTCAAGATGGACTTTCTGGGACTGAAGACGCTGACCCTCATTAAAAATACGCTGAAATTGATTGAAAAGCGCGGTATTCGTCTTAAGGAAAGCGAAATCCCCGATGATGACAGCCTGACCTTCAAAATGCTGGGAGAAGGAAAGAGCACTTCCATTTTCCAGTTTGAATCCTCGGGAATGCAAGACATCCTCAAGCGGGCAAAACCCAATTCGATTGAAGACCTTATTGCCTTGAACGCGCTCTACCGCCCGGGTCCAATGGATTACATCGGCCAGTTCATCGATTCCAAGAATGGCAAAATGCCGATTACCTATCCGCATCCTTCACTGGAAAAGTATCTCAAAGGCACGTATGGCGTCATCGTGTATCAGGAACAGGTTATGCAGGTTGCCCGGGAGGTGGCGGGCTACTCGCTCGGAAGAGCTGACTTGCTCCGCCGTGCCATGGGAAAGAAAAAGCCTGAAATTTTGGCTCAAGAGCGGGCACCTTTCATTGAGAGCGCGGTTTCCAGAGGCTATAAAAAGGATGAAGCTGAAAAAATATTCGATATCCTGACACCGTTTGCCGGGTATGGGTTCAATAAATCCCATGCGGCAGCATATTCCGTGGTCGCGTATCGGACAGCCTATCTGAAAGCCAATTACCCCGCTGAATTCATGGCTGCCAACCTCTCCAACGAAATAACCAATACCGATAAGCTGACAGCGTACATTAGCGAGGCGCGGACCATGGGCATCAAGGTTCTGCCGCCGGACATCAACTATTCTGAAGCTGCCTTTACCGTTGAAAACGGCAGCATTATCTATGGTCTTTTAGGCATCAAGGGCGTAGGAGACGGCATCGCCCGGGCAATTGTCGCGGAGCGCATGGAGCATGGCCCATTCTCCGGCTTTATCGATTTTCTCATCAGGTTGAATTCCTCGGGGCTCAATAAAAAAATTCTTGAATCCCTCATCAACGCCGGATGTTTCGATTCTCTCAAGTGCAGAAGAAAAGAATTGCTTCTCAATCTGGAACGGGCGCTGGATTGGGTCAATCGTAAAATCGAATATGAATCTTCTCAGGAAGGGAGTCTGTTCGATATACAGGATCTCACTGCTTTCCCGGATTTCGAGTTCATTGCCAGCGAAGAATTTTCCCGGCAGGAAATGCTCGCTGTGGAAAAAGAGCTGCTGGGCTTCTATTTTACCGGCCATCCGATGGATGAGTATCGAATGCTGTGGGAGCGCTCGGTGACCTTTGACATGGCGCACCCTGAGCGGGCTTCGCAGGATAAGGAATATGTGGTCATTGCGCTTTTAAAGGAATATAAGGAAATTATAACCAAATCGGGCCGAAAAATGGCGTTTGGCACTGTCGAGGATTTTTCCGGCTCTCTTGAAATAGTCATTTTCCCTGACATTCTGGAGCAGATAAAATCTGAGCTTGCTGTTGATAAGGTTGTCTGTTTCCTTGCTGGATTTGACAATTCAAGAGGTAAACCCGCGCTCCAGCTGAAATCCCTTCTCGATCCCGGCGCTTTGAAAGAAAGATCCTGGCGGGAATTGCATGTACGATTGGCGGTGTCTTCCGGGAATATTCCTGATGAAGAACATCTGATTCCGCTCAGGGATGAGATATATTCTCTTCATGGACCCTGCCGGCTATATATCCATGTGCCGCTCTCAGGGAACCAGGAGGCGGTAATTGAAGCGGGAAAACATATCAGCTGTTCAGCTTTGGATGCTGATATCGAATCGCTGGGCCGGCAGAGTCTGGTTCGGGATGTCTGGCGGGAATAGGCGGTGCGTTGCATGATGATCACGGTGCTGGGAATCGGCGGATTCAGGAATGAAGGGCTTCCTTTTAATTCTTACTGCATTGACAGGAGGGTTCTGGTAGATACTCCTCCTGATATTCTTCAGTCATTGGCAAAAAGCGGCATAAGCCTGGCGGATCTCAAAGCGATTGTCCTGACTCATTTTCATGGCGATCATTATTTCGGTCTGCCATTTCTGCTCTTCAATCTGTACATGGATGCTCAGGAACACGCGAAGGATGCTGTTGATGGGTTTCATCGGATTACAATTTTTGGACCGCCCGGCCTGGAGAATAAAATATGCCAAATCCTCAGCCTGGCAATTCATCCTGATCATGCGTATATTAGCTGGTGCCTTGAACATTGCGAACTGGTGGAAATTTCTGAGGGACTTCGCTATCCATTAAATTGCGGGATTTGGCTGGAATTCAGGCACTCAGTCCATTCGCCTGAGACGTTTTCCATGATGGCTGGACTTGCGGATGGAGACAAGCCTCTCTTTGCCGCAACTTCGGATACCAGATGGAATGAATCACTGCTTCCCCTTTTTGATTCAGGAGCAAGGCTGTTCCTGTGCGACAGCAATGGGCGCGGATTTGGCGATGTCCACATGAGCCCGGAGGAAATTGCCCATTTTATACTGCCGAGGCTTTCCGGCAATGCCCGCCTTCTTGCAACTCATGTCAGCCAAAAACCATCCTTTCAGGATGCCAGCCTGGAATTCGCCTCTCCGTTCACAGACTATCAGGTTGATTGAGCCTGCCGTGATATAAGCTGTGCATGTTCCGAGCTAATATTACCAGGGAGGATCTTGGCAGCTGAGCGAAAGGCAAATCAGATTGTGTTCTGCTCTCTGACCCAGTCCAGAAGGCTTTGCCATCTCTGAAACACAAGATCTGCCCCGCAGATGACAGATCCTCGTGATCGTATCAGCGCGGTTCGCAATCCCATGCTTTTTGCTCCTTCAATATCATATGCGCAGGAGTTGCCGACATAGAGAATTTCTTCAGGCGGAAGATCGAAATGTTCAATCAAGACCGTGAATGGTTTTGGATCAGGCTTGAGGCTCCCGGTTGATTCGGAACAAAGCGCGAATTCAAAATAGCTGTCAAGCCCCATGTGGCGCAGCTTTTTATAAGGCGGCAGGTCTGACAGCAAACCCAGTCTGATTCCGTCTTGCTTGAGTCCCGTAAGGCAGTCCCGCAGTTCTTTGCGCGGTTTAATATGAATAAAGCGGTTTTCAACCACCGAATAGATGGTTTTTTCAAGAAAATGCCGCGCGCGCTCTTCCGAAATGCCAAGTTTTTCTGCAACCAGAGAAGCCTGGATGGCAGAAAACTCCGTTCCAGAATCAGCAGGTTTTAAGGCGGTTAGTTTTCGGATATCTTTTCTCGCGGTACGATACGCTTCCATGATTCTGGGATGCCTGATTCCCACGTCGAGGCACCAGATATAAAGAAGCCACGCAGGATAGAGTGTCCCGTCGAGGTCAAATCCGACAGCTTTTATTCTCACCTAGATTTCATACTATCAAAATCACAGCTTGTCCAGTTTTTTTAGCAAAAAAAGCCAAGGAAGCCAATTTCAAAACTTTATTATTTTTAAAATTGGCTTCCGGTGATCCATTGGCTTATAAAATCGGCGAGGCTTGCTTAGTACACTCGGCTTTTATAGCCCGTGTGCAGCAGCTCATGCGCCAGATGGCTTGCCGGGGCTTTTAAAAATTGGTCATACAAAGCCTGTACCTGGGGGTTCTGGTGGGATTTTCGTTCCGCCAGATGAAGATCCTCAAGATAGAGCGCTTTGTTGCGAGCCAACTTCTTTTCGATGTCCGGAAGCACTGGCTGCCCGCCACCGCCGATACAGCCTCCGGGACAGGACATGATCTCGATGAAATGATAGGGGCTTTGGCCGTTTTTAATTTCATCAAGCAGCACTCGAGCGTTTTTCAGCCCATGCGCTACAGCTACCCGCACCGTCATGCCAGCTACTTGGACTTCTGCTGTTTTGATACCATCGAGCCCGCGGACAGGCTTGAAGTCGGTTGATGGCAATGGCTTTTTCTCCAGAATTTCGTAGACAGTCCTGAGCGCAGCTTCCATGACACCGCCAGTGTTGCCGAAAATTGTCGCAGCCCCGGTTGATGCTCCCAATGGGTCATCAAATTGCTCTTCGGGCAGAGCTTCCATATCGATTCCTGCCATTTTTATCATTCGTGCCAGCTCTCGGGTTGTCAGCGCCCAATCGACATCCTTGAAGCGTTGCTCAGAAATCCTGTTCGACTCAGCTGCGCTGGCAGCATCCTTTCGCAATTCTTCCCAGAAGTGCCATGCCGAATCCATGCCTGGCCGTTTGGTTTCGCCTTTCTTTGCCGTACATGGCATGATGGAAACAACCCGCAATGTCTCCGGGTTTATTCCGGCTTTTTGGGCGTAGAATGTTTTCGCGACTGCCCCAAACATTTGTTGGGGGCTCTTGCAGCTTGAAAGATTGGCAAGCTGCTCGGGATAGAAGGTTTCTATAAAGTTGATCCAGCCGGGAGAGCAAGATGTTATCATGGGAAGTGTTCCGCCATGCTGCACGCGCTGGATGAACTCGGTTCCTTCTTCCATGATAGTCAGGTCGGCGGTAAATTGCGTGTCAAAAACCTTACTGAATCCGAGCCGTCTGAGGGCGGCAACCATTTTCCCGGTTACCAGCGAGCCTGGTTTCATGCCAAGCGCTTCTCCCAATGACGCGCGAATCGCGGGTGCAGTCTGAACGACGACAGAAAGCTTGGGATCAGCCAGCGCAGAAAACACCTCCTGCGATTGATCTTTTTCGGTTATCGCTCCGGTTGGGCAAACAACGGAACACTGCCCGCACTGGACGCAGGGGCTGTTGGCCAATCCGCGGTCCATGAACGTGGTAATCCGGGTTCGAATTCCCCGTCCTGAAAAATCAATCGCGTTGACAGTCTGTGTTTCAGCGCAAACTGCCACGCACCTGCCGCACAGGATGCATTTTGAATCATCACGAACAAGCCCATCGGTCGAAGTGTCGGGATACGCGAAGTTTTTCAATTTAGGAAAACGTGTAGCGCGGACTCCCAACGTTTCCGCGAGGTTTTGCAGTTCGCAGCTGCCTGAGCGGATGCACGAAAGGCAGTCTGCTGGGTGGCTTGCGAGCATGAGTTCCACTGAAGTTTTCCGGGCAGTGAGTACCCGGGCGCTTGCGGTTTTGATTTTCATGCCGGCAGTTGGTTTCTGTACGCATGCCCGCACCAAGGCTTTGGCACCTTCCACTTCGACGACACACACCCCGCAGGACGCGTTTGATGAGACGTCCTTCATATAGCAAAGTGTGGGTACTTTTATTCCCTGCGCAGCGCAGGCCGCTACGATGTTCTGCTCGGGATCCGCCTCAATCTCAATACCGTTAACGGTAATAGTTACTGTTTTCTTGTCCATTTTCTGCCCCCTTAGTCAGCCAGCGGTGCCGAGTAGGTTGCTCGCCGCTTCTCCCGAACATCGCATCGCAGACAGCGCTCAGCCTCGAGCCGCGCCTGTTCGCCCGTATACCCCATTGAAATTTCCATGAAATTGCTCTTTCGGGCATCCACGGGAACAAATTGGGCTTTCGTCATTCTGGCTTTGACAATTTTGAGGGGTACCTCCATCTTATAATCGAAGGAGCGGAACAGTTTGGCAAAGCG
>CAZZJJ010000007.1:0-18021 GCA_964654405.1 uncultured Treponemataceae bacterium | reverse complement strand
ACCCCCTTCCCTGCGGGATTATTGTGTCACGCATGAAAAGAAGACTCATTACATCCGCCCTTCCGTATGTGAATAACGTACCCCACCTCGGCAACCTGATCCAGGTACTGTCTGCCGATGTTTTTGCGCGTTTTTGCCGTTCGAGGGGCTATGAAACCCTCTATATCTGCGGTACCGATGAATATGGCACAGCCACGGAAACCAAAGCCCTTGAGGAGCATATCAGCCCCAAAGAGCTCTGCGACCGATTCCACGCTATTCATCGCGACATTTATTCCTGGTTTGGAATTTCCTTCGATAAATTCGGCAGAACCTCTACGCCGGAACATACGGAGATTACCCAGTCCATTTTTCTCGATCTTGAGAAGAATGGCTATATCGTTTCCCAGACCGTTGAACAGCTTTTTTGCGATCACTGCGGCAGATTTTTAGCCGACCGATATGTCCGCGGCACTTGCCCTGTCTGCGGCTATGAAAACGCTCGCGGCGATCAGTGTGAAAACTGCGGGAAACTGCTCGATCCTACCGAGTTGAAAAACCCAAAATGCTCATCATGCGGAGCCACGCCGCACCCAAAAGCAACGACTCATCTCTACATCGACCTTCCGAAAATCAAGGAAAAACTGGAACCTTGGATACAGTCAGCCAGTGAAAAAGGGTTCTGGGCCAACAATGCCATACAAATGACCCAGGCATGGCTTCGCGACGGGCTGAAACCCAGAGCAATCACCAGAGATCTGAAATGGGGCATTCCGGTTCCGATGTCTGGCTTTGAAGACAAAGTATTCTATGTCTGGTTCGATGCGCCCATCGGCTATATTTCCATGACAGCCAGTCTGGCCCGGGAAAAAGGATTCGACTGGAAATCCTGGTGGCAGAATCCTGAAGAAGTGGATCTTTTCCAGTTTATCGGTAAAGATAATATTCCGTTCCATACGGTTATTTTTCCATCCAGCTTGCTTGGTTCAGGAAAGAACTGGACTTTGCTGCATCACATGTCCAGCACGGAATATCTAAATTATGAAGCCGGCAAATTTTCCAAATCTGCCGGTGTCGGCGTCTTCGGCACCGATGTCATGGCAACCGGTATCCCTGCCGATGTCTGGAGATTTTATATTTTCTGGAACCGCCCTGAAACCTCGGACTACACTTTTACTTGGGCAGACTTTAAAGAAAAGGTCAATGGCGAACTCATCGGCAACCTTGGCAACCTTGTCAATCGCACCCTTACCTTTATTATGCGCTATTTCGACGGAACCATACCCGCAGGAAAGCCGGATGAACTTTTCTGGAGCAAGGCTCGAGAGCTAGAAAGCAAAGCGACAGAATGCCTCGAACGCGCCGATCTTCGCGACGCATTCAGAGCAATTTTCGAATTATCCAATCTAGCAAACAAACGTTTCCAGGATGGCGAACCATGGAAAACCAGAACCAGCAATCCTGAGGCCGCTGCGTCGCTCCTTTCCGATCTCTGCTACATTCTGAAAGATATTGCCATCATGATTGAGCCTTACATGCCTGCTGCTGCGAAGAAAATTGGCGATTTTCTCGGCATGAAAATCGGTCAGGATGGTCTTAGCTGGAAAGATTTGGGTAAACTTGAAGGCCTGTCATCGGTGCATTCTCCTGAAGTTCTATTTGCGAAGCTCGAAGACGCGCATATTGAGGAATTGCGTGAGCGGTATTCGGGGTCGCAGAAAGACAGAAAGGAAAAACAGGAAGCTGTTGAGGCTCATTCAATACAGAAGGCCGAGCCCTCTTCCGCGCCGAAAGCTTCATCTGAACCTGCCGCTGCAAAAGAAAAGGCATTACCGCTCGCTGATCTGCCACAGGAAGAACGCTTTGCAAAGCTGGTGGACCTGCGCGCCGCAACCATAGTCAAGATTGAACGCCATCCAAAGGCTGATAAGCTTTACATTGAAACCCTCGATGACGGAAGCGGTGCCGAACGAGTGATTGTTTCGGGTCTTGTCCCTTTCTATAAAGAAGAAGAGCTGCTCGGTAAGACCATCATTCTCGTCAACAACTTAAAACCTGCGAAATTACGCGGAATTGAATCCAAAGGAATGCTGCTTGCTGCGTCCCGCCATGGCGAAGAAGGCAAGGAAGCTGTTGAAGTCCTGACAGCGCCCTGGGCAAAACCAGGAACCCGGGTTCACCTCGAAACTACCCTGGGCGAAACGCTTTTTGATCAAATTGATGCGGATACCTTTTTCTCGATTCCCCTTGAAGCTAAAGATGGCTTCGCCTTTGCGGGAAAAGAGAAGCTGATCATTGATGGAAAACCCATCATCCTTGAAAAGGTCAGAGACGGCGAAATCGGATGATTGATGAAAGTGATACGCCTGTTCCACAAAATCTGAATCAGGCAGCTGATATCCGCATTGATGCTTTCCTAGCCGTCAATGCGGAAAACTTTTCTGAATGCGGAGAAGATGAAACATCAAGCTTTCTGCAATCGGCATTCTGGTCAGTGTTTAAAACTAAAACCGGATGGAGAGCTTATTACTGCCGCTTCCGGCTTGGAGACTCTCACACATCATTCCCGCTTTTCATACTCTGCAGAAATCTGGCGCTCGGATTTTCCCTCGCCTATATCCCGCATGGGCCGCCAGTTTGTCCCGAATCAATTGAGCCAGGAATATTTCTTTCCAACCTGGCCAAAGCACTAGTAGACAAACTGCCAGAAAACCCCTTGTTTTTTCGATTCGATCTGGCCTGGGATGCTGAAACCGCCCAGTCTCAAATGTTATCTTCTGCTGAGTACCTGAAACTTCATCATCTATCCAGAGGAACAGCGGTGCAGGTACCTGACACTGTGCTTTTGGATCTGCGCCAATCAGAAGAAGAAATCCTCGCTGGGATGAAGCCCAAATGGCGCTACAATATCAGGCTTGCCGAGAAAAAAGGTGTGTCAGTATCCTGGTCTGGAAAAGATCAGCTGCCGATTTTCATGCAGATGTATCGTGAAACCGCACAACGCGACGGCATTGCGATTCACTCATCAGGCTATTATGAAAAAATCTTTGAAATAGCGATGCAATTTAATAAAACCCTTCATGAAAACCGCGCGGATGTTCGGCTCTGGACAGCAAGCCATGACGGTGACGTTCTTGCTGGCATCATAACCTTGTTCTACCGAGGTCACGCCATATATCTCTATGGCGCTGCAGGCAATGCAAAACGAAATCTCATGCCCGCTCATGCTTTGCAATGGGCTGCAATATGTGCAGCGAAAGAAGCGGGCTGCTACGATTATGATTTTTTCGGCATCCCGCCCAATGATGATCCAAATCATCCAATGGCAGGGCTTTACAAATTTAAAACAGGCTTCGGAGGCAGGATTGTTCATCGAGCAGGCTGTTATGACACTCCTATCGCCATTCTTCCATATTGCGCTTTCATGTTCATGGAAAAGGCACGGCTTTTCTGGCACAAGAATGTAAAAAAGCATTTTGCTCGAAAAGCCCGTCAAAAAACCCCGAGCGAATAACGTTAAAAGGTCTTTTCAGAATCTAGCAGAATAGTTATCGGCCCCTCGTTCGTATAACGTACCTTCATGATTTCCCGGAATTTTCCAGTTTGAACCGGAACACCTTTTTTCCCGAGCTCATCACAGAAACGCTGATACAATGTGAATGCCGTATCATTGTCAGCTGCGTTTGACCATGATGGCCTTCTTCCTTTTCGAGCGTCTGCAAACAGCGTAAACTGCGATACAACAAGAGCCGGCATTCCCATGTCGAGCAAAGAAAGATTCATTTTTTCATCGACATCCATGAAAATCCGAAGGTTTGCTATTTTATCGGCGAGATATTCTGCATCTTTTTCTGTATCATGTTTTCCGACACCAAGATACACAAGCAAACCATTGGGAATTGAGCCTGTGATGATGGAAGAATCTCCATCCTGTATGCTGACTGACGCATCACTGACTCGCTGAACAACCGCTCTCATAGCGTGTCCTTTCTATTTTATTGCTTCATAAGGGTTAAGAAGATCATCAACCTGGTTCATCAGCATTGTTATATCACTCTCGGAAATCGCGTCTATATTGTCGATTGCTGAATCGAGAAGCGCAAGCAATTGCCGAATAGCCTCAATGTCAAGTCCTGGATTCTTTCGGGCAATGCCTGTCTCAGTCGGCTGTACACCCGGCAAGTCCTCATTGATACCATAGCCACCGCTTATCAGCGCATCTCTGAACTCTGTCCATGGTCCGCCGGTCACCAGGTAGCTTGTAAATACAACAGAAGCACCAGGCTTCAAGATTCGTTCATCCCAGAAAAATCCGATTGCTGAGTCGTTGAGCGAATACGGAGCCATTGAGAAGCCTTTCATATAGGTCGAATACATCCAGGCCGCATCAGAAAGCCGTTTCCAGTTGGCAATGACTACAGCATCCGGCCTTGGGACCTTTGCAAGAAGCACAGCCATGGAAGCAGATTCTCCTGGTGTCATAACATAGCTTTCAGGAGATTCCGCAGTAAAAACCTGCTCGTCTTCTATTTTATCAGAGAGATTCGAACTGAAATGCCTGCCTTTGGGTTCTCCCAGTCTGGTATCCCAGATGCGGCGCAACATCACCTTATACTCTCGCGAACTCAGGTTCTTGATGACATATTCGACCTTAAAACCGTTTGAAACCCTGGAATCAAGGGACTTTATAAAACTTATTTTTTCAGTGATCGTGGCGACAACGGATGAATATTCCACCTCGGCGCCGGTCGCGGTGCGTCTGACATTGAATTTATATTCTGAAGAATCGCCAAGCCTGGCTTTTCTTCCATCTATCGAAACCATGAGGGTGCTTGTTCGTGGGTCGCTATCGAAAAATATCGGTTCATACTGCGAGCCGGAAACATTGGTCATCCGATACAGCAAGACCCTTCCGTTTATTTCATCAATGCGAATCCGGACCAGGCCGTCACGAATATCAAGTGCAGAAAGAGAAAAGACCAATCCCACGAAAAACAATGCAAGCAGTGCTTTTTTCATTTGAGAACCTCCCCGGCATAATTCAGCAATCTGTCCGCAAGAAGCGAAAGGACTCGCTGCTTTGCTGAGAGAAGTTTCTTAAGCCTGTTGTTTCGGGCAATTTCAAGGTTTGAAATTGCATTTACGGGCTGGCTCTGTTCAACAATGACGATTTGAGGAGGCGGAGGCGCAGGTGTGGGGGGCATAGCAAGAGCGTTGGCATAGAGAGGAAGCCTGCCCGGCTGACCAAGACCGTAAATTGACCGAAGATGGCGAACCAGAAGCGCATAACGTTCCAGAAGCTGTTCTGCATATTTTTCTGCTTGTTCCATTCTGCTCTGCATCTGCAAAGATTCTTTCAGATTGAAATCGATAACTCGGCGCTGAAAACGCTCGCGTGATTCAGCTCCAATAATCTCAATACGCTGCAAAGCCTCATTTTTTTTGCTTGTATTGGGATAATTATCTGCCAGGGCAGAGAATCCTGAAAAAGCTTCTGTCAGTCTGCCAAGCTGATAAAAAGATTCCGAGCGCCAGAAAAGCGCCTGCGACACAAACTCTTGCAAATCCTTTATTGACTCATATTGAGTGATAAAGTCTGTAAACAATTGGATGGCATCATCATATCGTTTTTCAGCAAAAGCTATTCGGGCTTCTTGATATTGAATATCAACAAAGCGCTCAGATTCAGGAAACCGAGCCAGATAGGCTTCAGCGAGAATCTTTGTTTCATCGTATTGCCCTGCGTTGAATGTTGAAATAAGCTGCATATAGGCTGATTGTTCTGCAAGGCTGCTGTCTGATGATGAAATCTCTGAAAACAGCCACCCATAGGCTAGCGCAGCTTCTCTGAAATTGCCCTGCCTGAAGAGGTCAAAAGCCTTTGCAAAGGCAATCTCAGGATCGAGCTTCTGAGAATATGTCGGCAGTACGCTGCAAAAAAGCACAGCAATCAGCACAATAATACTTTTTTTTATGCCCATCTGTTTTTAAACTCCTCCCAGGCAAATTCGGGAAAATGATGCCATATCTGGATGAAAAAATCAACAAACAGGATTTGTTCCGCAATGATTTCTCATGGATTCAGCAAGATCAGACTTATCCGCTGCCGAAAAAAACGCGCTTCCTATGACAAGGATATCAGGAGCATGAGAAGCAATCAGCGGCGCAGTTTCCAGGCTGACACCGCCATCAATGGAAACAAGATACCGCAATCCCAGCATAGATCGGATTTCTTTAAGTTTTGAGACTTTATCAAGACAGAATGGGAGCATAGCCTGGCCCCCATACCCTGGATTGACCGTCATTACCAGCACGAGATCGACAAAGGGCAGGCTCTCGCGAATAGAATCCACTGATGTAGAAGGAACGATGGAAATACCGGGATGCCTTCCAGCTTCCCGAATGCGCTGAATAATCCGGTGCGCATGGACACACGCTTCCGCATGGAATGTTATGTAATCAGCGCCAGCAAGTATAAAGTCATCAATATGGTTTTCCGGCTGAACTGTCATTAGGTGAACATCAATCGGCAGTCGGGTTCGCTTTCGAATGTCGGCAATCATTTTAGAACCGAATGAAATTGGCGGAACAAATTGGCCGTCCATTACGTCAGCGTGAATCCACTCAGCGCCAGCTTCTTCTATAAGCTTGATCGCGGAAGCTATGTCGGAAAAATCGGCGGAAAGAATTGATGGAGCGATCACTGGTCTATTCATGGATCAACAGCATATCATATTTAGATATTTATTTCGATATCAAAAACCGGCATTCAGGCATTTTTCTCAACTCTCTGCACAGGTCATTCAGATGCTCCCTATAAGTATATTACTGATCATCAAACCAATCCCACCGTTGACGTGACTGCCTTCAATCGGATAGTATGGAAAATTGAAAATACTTTCGGGTTTGGATGTAAATGGCAAAAGACGACAGCGTGAACGATCTCCTTTCCAACGGATATGAATGCCTCAAAAATGCTGATCTGGCAACAGCCGGCCGTTTTTTTGACGAAGCCCTCGGGAAGGATTACGATAACGAAGAAGTTCTTTTTGCCATGAAATGCAACCTGTTCTGGATTGAGCAGCTTGAGGAGGCTTCTGGCGTTGAACCGCTTCTTGAGCGCGGAGATTTCATGATCGAACAATGGCGCGGTTTTCAGGTTTTTCTTGCAAGAATTACCGGAAACTCGGATAGAGCACTGTACGCATTTAAACGGATGGTCTTCAGTGTCGCGCTCGATTTCTTTCTGGCTCTGCCCGATGAATCCAAGAAATCTCTCGGCACAGCCCTGGATTTTCGTATTGGACGTTGCAGAAAAGCACTCGGTGATTACGAAACCGCGATAAAGCATTTTGAACGGGCAGCAAAATTCAAGAAAGACGATGCCCGCTTTCTAGCAGAATTGGCAGATTGCTATGCAATTTCCGGTGACCAGAGGCTTTCCAAAATGATGTTTCGGGATGCCTTTTTATTTGAGCCAGACAAAGTTGATCTAGAATTTCTGGAAGCTGGAATGATTCGGAAGCTTGAAGAACTGGCCCGTGAGGCTGGACATTCGGGTTTGGCGGTGAATGAGTGGATTCCTGTGTATGGAGAGCTTTCAGGAATTTTGGATATAAAGCGGGATTTGTCGCAGGCTGAAGTTGCTCGACTTAACACATCCATCCTGCATATGGAAAATGAACGGAAAACCTATCCAGCACGAACGGAACCGTTAAAACCGAGACTTCTTAATCAATATTTCAGATATATAGATTATCTGAAAGCTGCTCAGTCGGACAGCTCCCGCCTTGAAAAGGTATTGCTGAAAATCAGACTGCTTGATGAAGATGTCTACAAGAAGTATGTATCATAGAGAGGAGAATGAAATGTCAGATAACCAGCTTGTTGATAAAGTGCAGCATATGCTCAATGAGGAAAAGTGGACGCGGACAACGCTTTCCAATTATTCAATTTCCAGCCTCAAAGAGCTGGACGCACTCATCGAAGAGGCTGAATCGCTCAACTGCAAAACTGAATTGCTCGATCTTTGTCTGGAACACCTTGCCAACACCCGAAATTCTGTCATTGCTCTCTATATTGCTGGAATAGCCAATATGTCTAAACAGCCCGTGGACGAATCCTACATGGTGCAACTCATGGATCTCTTTGCCGAAAGCAAGAGAACAAATATTGTTGAGTACCTGTGCGAACGAATCCTTGATTTCGGAGAAAACCGAATAGCGCTGGCCCGTCTTGCCGAATGCAAGGAAGGCGAAGAAAAAGCGGATGAGAAATTCGCTCTCTGGGAGCGGCTTATAAAAATCGATTATGAGGAAGCTGACATTGTCAAACTCATCGCTGAGCGAAAGGACAAGCAGGGCGACAGACAGCAAGCTATTGAATACTACAAGAAAGCTCTCATTCGATATATCGGAAAGGTTCTGCCGACCAATGTCCGTGAAATTTGGCAGAAGCTGGTTGAATACTGCCCGCAGGATCTGGATTACTTTTACCATATTCAGAAAAAAATTGCCTCCCAAATTTCTCCTGACAAGGCAGCTATGCTGCTCATGGATCTGTACAACCATTACAAGAATCTGAAAGATTGGGACACTGCGCTCGATATTCTCAAACTGATTCTTGAATATGATGAAAAGAGTCCAGCCGTACGGCGCGAATTCATTGAGTGCTATTCAGGAAAGTATGCAGGCCATTCACGCTTGCAGGATTATTTGCGGCTGTCCAACATCAATCAATCATACCGCTCATTGCATGAAGCAATAGCTGAATTTGAAAAACACATTTCCTTTGACATCGGCAATTTCGTATTCCATAGAACCTGGAATATCGGCCGGATTGCCAACATCCAGGGGGATGAAGTAATCATTGATTTCGCGAAATCACGCGGTCATAAAATGTCGCTCAAAATGGCCATTGACAGCCTTATGCCTTTGAGCAAGGACCATATATGGGTTCTTAAAGCAATTTGGAAGAAAGAAAAACTGTATGCGAAAGTGAAAAATGATCCGGAATGGGCTTTGAAAACGATAATCAAGAGCTTTGACAACCAGGCTGATTTGAAAAGGATTAAGGCAGAACTGGTTCCTTCCGTGCTGAGTCTCAGCGAGTGGAATTCCTGGAGCGCGAAAGCAAAGGATATTCTAAAAACCAACAGCATGTTTGGAAATTCCGCTGATGATATTTCTGTGTTCATAGTCCGCGACCGACCACAATCCTTTGAGGAGAAAATCTACAATCAGTTCAAGGCTGAAAAAGATTTCTTCGCCAGAGTCAGCTATTTCAGAGAATACATCGAAGAAAACCGTTTCGACTCGGATTACTTTACCGAGATGCTCGGATTTTTCACCGCCTACCTAAAAACCGTTCAGACAGCCGACGAGTATGTGGTTTCTTCATACTTCATCATCAAGGAGCTTGTCAGCATTGACGGAAGGTATGCCCAATATCTGACAGTCAACTTCACAGAGCTTTTTGCGCTGATTGAAGACCCGCTTTCGGTCTATCTCAAAATCAAGGATACGGAACTGCGGAATTCTTTTGTCCAAAGCATCAAGACATTCATCCCTGGATGGCCTTCCATCTTTATCAAACTCCTTCCTTACGCCCGGTCGATGAAGATGCTCGAGTGGCTCGAGTCAGCGGGACATGAAGATCTCCTGAAAAAGATGGCAATGGATATTATTGAGAACTATCGCGACCATCGTGAAGCATTCATCTGGCTGGTCAAGGATTTGAATGAAAAGCCCTGGTTCGCGGATCTCGGCATTGTGTATGAAAAAATCCTTCTGACCTTGCTGCACATTGTTGATATTACATTCAAGGAAATTGAAAACCATAAAGACACAACTGAGAACAAGAAAATCAATCGTATTGTTCAGCAGTTGCTTTTCAAGGATCGTTTGCTCGAAAAATTCCTGCTGGCTCCCGATACTACCGTTCAGACAATCGAACGTGTCTACGCTTTGATGATGGATATCAGGGAAATTGATCCAGCTGTCAAGATGGATATCAAGCGCAAAGTCGCTGAAAAATTCCCCTCTTTCAAATTCGGAGCTGAGGAAGAAAAACTGACTGTTTCGCGCGGGCTGATGGTAACAGCCAAACAATACGAGGAAAAACAGAAATTGCTCGCTCACATCATGGAAAATGATGTGCCGCAGAACCAGCGGGAAATCGCCTTTGCCCTTTCGCTTGGCGATCTGCGGGAAAATGCCGAATACAAGGCAGCAAAAGAAAAGCAGGATGAACTGAACGCTAAGGTTGGAAAACTCAAGACTGAACTTGAAAAAGCGCAAATTTTCGATAAGACAACAGTGACAACCAGCAAGATCTCCTTTGGCACCAGGGTTGTTCTGAAAAACGAGCTGTCCGGAGAAAACGAAGTCTATACAATCTTGGGTCCCTGGGAATCCGATCCTTCCAACAATGTCATATCCTATCTTTCCCCGCTTGGCAAAAAGCTTTTCAACCACAAACCGGGAGAAATAATCTCCTTTTCCATCAATGACCGCAAGTTCCAGTACCGTGTGGAGAAGATAGAGGCTGCTGATTTCTGAGCGCAATTTTGTGTGTTGGTTACCCTGAGAATTGAGAGAGCCCGGCCTGCAGAAAAGGTTCGGGCTTTTTTTATTGCGGCAAATGCAAGGTTCGCGACTGAGGGTTTTCAGTTCCAGATACGGCGTATTGCAAAAAGCCTGGCTCTCCAGTTCCCTTCATAAAGGCTTGAAATAATGACACCGGTCCGCGCTCCTTCTGAAGCGGCATGAATAAAGGTAGAGGAACTCAGCGACAGTCCAACATGATAAATTTCGCCATTTATCGCAAACAGCAGAATGTCGCCGGGACGAATATTATCAGCTTTTTTCCCGATTTTTGCGAATTCAGCGCTCTGCCGCGGGAAGGGGCCTTTCCCTGGCAGAACTTCGGTGAGGATGGTGTGCATAAAACCAGAACAGTCAATTCCATTGCGAGAAAAACCGCCTGCACGGTATGGTGTTCCGAGCCAGGTGAGTGATTGAGCTATAAGAACAAGAAGTTCCTCATTTTCTTCGCCTGGATCAATCGGCGGTCCTTCCGGCAGCCAGTGAGGAAGTTCATCAAAGGGAATGCCCCGGATCGGAGGCAAAAACGAGGCAATATCCTGATCAACGCTGTCGCTCGAGCGTATCAAGGTGAACGCAAATGTTTGCGAAACAGCCGCTGTCAGGAAGGCAGCCGCAAGCGCGAGGAACATGATGTGACGGAAGAGAATCCGGTTCACGGCTGGGCAAAGTATCGGTTCAGGAAGTCTTTCCTGAATTCTTCAAAGCGATCCTGTAGAATGGCAAGCCGGATTTTTCGAACCAGATCCCCCAGGAAATGCAGATTGTGCCGCGTGGCTAAAATCGAATAGAGGATTTCACCATTCCGGTATAGATGCCGCAGGTAGGCACGCGAATGGTTGAGGCAGACAGGGCATGAGCATTCGGGGTCAATCGGCGAAAAATCATCTTCATACATGGCCTTTTTAATGGTAATCTGCCCGCTTGAAGTAAATAGAAGGCCGTTGCGTGCCGTCCGGGTTGGGTACACACAATCGAATATATCAATACCATTGCGCACTGCTTCCAGAATGTAATCGGGTGTTCCTATACCCATCAAATAGCGGGGTTTGTCATTTGGAAGCAGCTCAGCGGTATACTCCAGGAATTCTGAAAAAACTTCAGTCGGCTCCCCTACTGAAAGTCCGCCGATCGCGATGCCAGGGAAATCCTGCTCGATTGTCCGCTCGGCGCTTTCCTTTCGGAGTTCCTTGTAAAAATTGCCCTGGACTATACCGAAGAGCTTACCCTGGTAACCCTCATGCTTTGCCTTTTCCCATTGAGCCTTGGCCTTCCTGCCCCACTCAAAGGTCAGCATCATGGCCTTCCAGGCCTTCTTGTCAGCTTCTCCCCAGGGGGCACAGACATCCAGCTGCATCTGGATATCGGAGTTGAAAGCAGTTTGAATATCGACAATTTTTTCCGGTGTCAGAAAATGACTTGAACCATCAATATGGGAGCGGAATTTTACTCCCTCATCGACAATTTTTCTGAAAGGCGCGAGAGAAAAAACCTGAAAACCGCCTGAATCTGTCAGAAAGTTACCTCGCCATCCCGAAAAACCATGGAGGCCGCCCGCTTTCCGGATAAGTTCATGCCCTGGGCGGAGATAGAGATGATAGGTGTTGGCGAGGATGATTCTAAAGCCCATCGCCTGCAAATCTTCAGGCGGAACAGCTTTAACAGTTGCGTTTGTGCCGACCGGCATGAATGCCGGAGTTTGAATGATGCCATGAGGCAGATGGATTTCTCCAGTCCGCGCTCTGCTTTTTTTATCGTAATGGCCTTCGAAAAAAATCTTTTCGCTCATGAAAATTTTTGCTCCTCTAATAGTTGCAATTTGCTATACAGCTGGAGGCGCTGCGGACAAGACCGCCCATGGTCAGGTTTTCGCTTTATAAAAGCAAAGCCCAGCCAGCAATGAAAATAGAATGGTTATGCTCCAAACCCCGAAAAATGGGCTCACCAGACTGCTTTTCGCTGCCAGAGAGCCAAGCATTTGGGCAACATAATATACCGTAGCAGTACCAAGACTGAAAAGCAGGCTCATAAGCAGGATATTCTTTCTGAACAACCCTGAAAAAACCAGCGACAACCCAAAAACGATGGGAATTGTGAGTAATGTTGAATATCGCTTATTATATTCTATCTCTGCTTCCACAGACGGCAGCCCGGCGTTTATAAGAAAACTTATATAATTCTTAAGCGGCATAAGCCGCATCATCGCTGGATTTTTAGTAATCATGGCAAAGGATTCAGGAGGTTCTGAAAAAGCGTTATCAGAAAAATTGCCTCCCGGCAGTTCAGTCCAGAAGTTGCTCTGTGTGCGAGAAAAAACCCTTGCTCCTGAAAAAAGCCATCGGTTTTCAGTCCATATCGCTGAATCGGCTAAAATTCGCCGCGAAGGCGCTCCCGATTCATCACGCTCCAGAATATCAATATCCCGCATGGTTGCCGTCAAAGGATTAAAACTTGCGCAGCGGTAAACCACCTGCCCTTTTTGAGCAAGAATCGTGATGTCCTGAGGATTGAAACCTGTGGTTTTTGCTCCCAGCATATTCTGGTAAAGATTATCGCGCTGAACAGTAGCAGGAATGGCAAGATATTCATTCATGCCGAATATGGCAAAAGCGCTCGCAACTGCCAGCATGAAAACTGGAATATTCAATTTTCTGAGGCTGACACCGGAACTGTAGATAACCATGAGTTCGCCATTAGCCTGCAATTCGGAAAGGCTCATGGTTAGCGCAAACAAGAAGGCAACGGGAAAAACCTCGATGCTATGCCGTGGTATGCCGGCTGCGACCCAGAGGAATATTTTGCCCACTTCGGCGCCAGAAGCAAGAAAGCGCCACAAGGAACTGAAAAGTTCAGCGAGCAAAAAGATCATAACAAGAAAAAGTTCTCCGCCGGCCAGACGCCTGAGCACCGACCCAATCAGCAATTTCTGGAGACGCAGAGGTTTCATCAGCAGCTTCATAGGAACCTTCTGGATGAAAAGTGCCTGAGCACGAGCATCAGAGCAGCCGCTGCTAATACAAGGAGATCTGGTGCCCACATTGCCAGCCCTGGCTCAAGTGCGCTTCTCAGCCCAAGAGTCTGGCCCGCAAACAGCAAAGCCCAATAGACAACTGAGAGCAAAAGCGCCAGGCCAAAGCCAGCGGTTCGCCCTGCTTTGCCAGTACCGAGCCCGAGGGGAAACGCGAGTAATGAAAAGAAAAATCCCGCGGCAGGAATCGAAAACTTTTTATGATACTCAAGCTTATAGATTTGCAGGGTCCGGTCCTGCGGCAGGGCTGTGACTGAAGCACGGTATTCGTTGGTGCTTTTAGCCAGCGCCGCAAGCGGAGCCTCGGCAGGATTGTTTTTGGCTTTGACAGTCTTAACCGGGATGGCTTCTTCAGGCGCGGAATAAAGCTCTGTCCCATATGCTGAGATGAGCCGGACCCGGGTACGCGATTTCTGAATTCTGCTGTCAGAAATCCGTTTCTCGAGATTGGCAGTCTTATCCGTTATCTTGACTTTTATCTGAGCTGAAGACATTTCCGAAGGTCCAGCGCTGCTGAAGCCTGCAATAGGTTCACTAATTTTGATCCGATACTGAACCTGCTCCGCTCTGGAAATTGAAAAATGATTTGGCTTTTTGGTATCAATTTCTTGCTGCCAGACTGAATCCATCGTTACCAAGGCATTGTACTGATCAGGCGAAATGCTGAATCTGGCTTTTCCTGCCGCAATCAGTGTTTTGGAAGAAACGCCAGGAGTACCGCTTTGAGGGTACAAAAGCACGGCACCGATTGCGTCATCCTTTTTTTCGCCAGTGACAATCGTCATCTGCGCGTAATTCTTTACTGAATAGGCACCAAGCTCGACGGATGCCGATTTGGCTACCAAACGGCCGTATTCCCGCTGGAATGCCTTTGTTCCTCGAGGTAAAAAATAATCATTCGACTGGAAGGAAATAAACGAAGAAAGCAATCCAATGATGATAAATGGAAGATACATGGTCCTGATCGAGATGCCGCTCGCAGCCATTGCAAGAAATTCGTTGTCGGAATTCAAACGGGCTGAGGCCATAAGGCCGCCTGCCAGGGCGGAAAAAGGAAATGAAATTGTTACAATTGATGGAAGCGAATAAAAAAGCAAGAGGATGGTTTTATGCAGCGGGACATTTTTAGATAAAATTTCCTCCGCCATCAGCAGAATTTGATTGATGAAAAAGATCACGAAAAAAAAGCAGAACGAGATAAACAGAGAAAGCATGAATTCTCTGCTGATATAAAGAAATATCTTATTTTGTCGAAAAGGAGCAAAATTCTTTTCGTGCATCACCGCTCCATAATGCTTGCTTTTTGCTTTTAGCGGCCAGTCGAACCGAAGCCGCCTTCCTGTCTGCTGGTTTCGCCGATGGCTTCTACTGGTAAAAACACTGCTTTAGTATACTGCGCAATAACCATTTGCGCTATTCGGTCTCCAGGGTGAATCTCTGCAGCTTCAGTTCCCAGATTTACCAGTATGACCTTGATTTCGCCTCGATAATCGGAATCTATTGTGCCTGGTGTATTAAGACAGGTTACTCCTTTTTCAAGTGCGAGCCCCGAGCGGGGCCTGATTTGAGCCTCATGTCCTTCAGGCAGCTCAATGCGAATACCGGTTGGCACAGCAACCCGTTCCATAGGCTTTATTGTTATTGTTTCAGCAAGGTTGGCGCGCAGATCAGCGCCTGCAGATCCAATGGTTTTATATTCGGGCAGAGCCGCGCCTTCATCGAGGAGTACTGGAATTGATATATTCAGCTTTTGCATGGGCTTTCTCTCCTTGATTTCGCGTTTAAGAAACCAAGCTCCTCCGCTTTATTCTTTCCAATAGGGCCGTATAGAAATTGCATACAGGGCGCCTGATTCACCATCATCAATACCGTTTTCACTTGCTGCATGTCAACAGAAAGGTACCGTTCCAGTTCTTCATTCTCATCAAGCACCTGCCCGCTATCAATAAAATTGCGCGCCATTCTTCTGGCTCGGAACTCAGGGTCCTCCAGCATGATCTGAAAACTGCCCGCTAACCGCCTCCGGTGATCTTCCAGTTCCTTTTCTCTCAAAGGTTCAGAAAACAGATTTTTCAGTTCATCATCGATCAGCGAAAGCAGACGAGCGGTATTTTCCTCCTCGAATGCCGATACAATGAGAAGGAGGGCTTCCGTCCGAGAATGGTAAAGGCTGCTGGAAATGGTATAGGCAAGCCCCTCTTCTTCGCGGATTTTTCTAAAAAGCCGGGATGACGAGGATTCACCGATAAGGTTTGAAACAAGAGCAAGTGAATAATAGTCGAAACCGGGAAATGGCCGGTCGAGCTGAAATGCTTCGATATGGAATTGCTGGGATGATTCAGTTTTTTTATAGATTCTGCCCGCATATGGCTTTGGTGCCAAATCGGGTGTGCATAGTTTTGTGACACGGCCTGAGTCGAATGGTGCGGAGATTTCAGCAAGAATTCGTTCCAAAAACCTAGTGATTTTCGAAGCGGGTACGGGGCCCGACACAGCGATGATTGCGTTTTGCGGCCTGAAAACGTGCTGATAGAACTCTATGACATTTTCGCGGGTCAGGGCTTTAATTTCCCGGAGGCTTCCCGCTATCGGAAAAGATGCTGGCTGGCCCTGCCAGAATTGAATAAAAAAGTCATCCAGCAACCGTTCTTCAATATCATCTTGAGTCTGCAGGATCTCGGCAGCAATGATATTCCGCTCTTTTTCAAATTCACAAATTGGAAATGTGGAGGTAAAAGCCATGTGAAAGAGCAGATTGAGCGCTGTCTGCCACTCGGATTTAGGAACATGTGCATGAATGCAGAGCGTATCGCGTTCAGTGAAACCATTCAGAAAACCGCCTGACCCTTCAGCCAGCGACCAGATTTCCTGCGCGCTATAGCGGATATTGCCCTTGAACAGCATATGTTCGATAAAATGCAAAAAGCCTCTTTCGCAAGAGGCTTCATGTCTGGAACCGAAAGGAAACCAGATTGAGCAGAAAAAACTGTTTGCCGCCTGCCGATGGTCAACCAGAAGGGTTGGGCCGTCATGCAGGCTGACGTGCGTCAGCATGGTTGTGACTTATCGGCGGTGCTGTGAATCACGCCTGTCGTCCGAAAAACGCCTCGGGTCACGGGGCCGGCTGTCCGGTCTCGGCGCGGAAGCTGGAGCGTTGCCGTTTTCATCGAGAGCGCCGACCAACGCGAGGTTGAGCCTTCCCATGTGGTCAATTTCCAATAGCTTCACTTCAACACTGTCGCCTTCTTTGACAACATCAGTAACCTTCTCTACTCTTCCCTTGGAAAGCTTGGAGATATGGGCAAGTCCTTCTTTTCCGGGAAGAATTTCTATAAAGGCGCCGAAGTCCATGATGCGTTTGACCGTGCCTTTGTAGACTTTCCCGATCTCAGGTTCTTCAACCATGCCAAGCACAGCGTCACGGGCTTCATAGGCAGATCTCTGGTTCTTTCCGTAGATGGTGACATTGCCGTCTTCATCGATATTGATCTGAACATCAAATTTTTCGCACATGGCTTTGATGTTTTTCCCGGACGGTCCGATGACGGCACCGATCTTGTCCTGGTCAACCTTCGCGACAACAACTTTCGGTGCATATTCCGAAATATCGCTGGCAGGTTCAGCCATGGTCGCTTCCATGATGCCGAGGATGTGGAGTCTGCCATTTTTCGCCTGAGCAAGGGCTTTGGTAAGAATCTCAGTCGATACAGATGAAATCTTGATATCCATTTGGAATCCGGTGATGCCGTCTTTGGTCCCGGCGACTTTAAAGTCCATATCGCCGAGGTGATCTTCATCACCGAGAATGTCGGAAAGCACTGCGTAGCGCTCGCTGTCTGTGATGAGTCCCATTGCAATGCCGGCAACCGGTTTTTTCATGGGAACACCGGCATGCATCAGCGACAGAGATGACGAACAGACGGTCGCCATGGAAGATGAGCCATTGGATTCAAGTACTTCCGAGACCACCCTGATAGTGTACGGAAACTTTTCTTTCGGCGGGAGCATGGCTTCTACCGAACGGCGGGCAAGATCGCCATGGCCAATTTCGCGCCTGCCGGTACCAAGCCTGCCGACTTCGCCGACCGAGAACGGCGGGAAGTTGTAGTGCAGCATGAATCGTTCACGGCGGTCGCCTTCGATATCATCGAGGATTTGCTCATCGAAGACTGTCCCCAAAGTGGTTATGGCCAGTGCCTGAGTTTCCCCGCGGGTAAAGAGGGCTGAGCCGTGCGTCCTGGGCAGAACTCCCACTTCGCAGGTGATGGGGCGGATGTCTTCAAGGCCGCGCCCGTCCACGCGAAGTCCCTTGTCGAGAATGCTGCTCCGGAGGATTTCATACTGAAGATCGTCCATGAGCGTTGAGAAAAGCTTTTTCTGGGTATCGTCGGTCAATGCATCAGCAAAGGC
>CAZZJJ010000006.1:0-18123 GCA_964654405.1 uncultured Treponemataceae bacterium | reverse complement strand
CAATGCCGATGGCTATGTCCGTCAAATGGCGTTGTCTGATGACGAAAAAACTCTGTTGGTGGATTGGCGAGCTTATGATTCGAATCAAAACTTGAGGCCGGCGCAGTATCGTTTCGACCTTGAAAAAGGCAGGCTGATTCAGGATAGGGCGCCGAGTGACGCACAAGCATTGGCGGATATCGCCTCCCGCGCACAACTTCAGTATCTCTGCCCTGTTTCAGTAAACGGTCAGATAATAATCTACGGGCTATTGCGCGTCGGAACAGTTGTCTACCCGGCACGAGTCTTTGCTGATGGCAGGATTGAAATATGGAAGGGAATGCCGGGGGCAGTGCGCTCCATCAGCATCTGGCGGAGCCGCAAACCAGCAGCAGAAAAAAATTCAGAAAGCATCGGTATTGTGCTGGGTCTCGTCGGCGACGATATGATTTCACGCCCCATGCTTCTTGAGGAAGACGAAGGTAACTGGAGCGCTCGGGAAGTTGTTTGCGCACTGCCATCAGGAGGCGCACACTCTCCAGCGCTGCTCACCGAAGATCGCCTACTATTTTCAAGCCCCGGGCTGAACGGGATAAACATACTGTATTGGTCTGAGTTTTCAAGGACCAGGAATGTGCCAGGACGCTGGGAGCCATACGAAAAAGAGACAGCAGCGGCTGAGCAGGATCTCGGAAATACAATGCAGGCACCCGCACAAACACGACGGTTTCCGGAAGTTTTCCGCACAAGCAGGCTGCCGTACGCCGATGCTGAATCTGTGGGTATTTCATTCCAAGCCATGGATTTGACCGAGCGTCTTTCGTGGAGTGCAAATCTGGGATTCAACATTTCAGCTTCAGCACCTGAAGCCAGCCTGGTGATCGCTCTTTCGACCCTGAAGGGCAGAATGATTCTGGCTGTCCAGGATGGCGCTTCAGCAGGCCCGGGAAGTTCCGTGACCAGAATCAGTTCAATTTTATTCGATTATAATCGGCATAGAGGCTTCATGCCTGTCTGGAAATCACTCGATTTCAGCATCGATGCACGGTACGCAGGCTTGCAGAACAATTATGCTGCGGACTCGTTTTTCAGCCTGAATCCAGATTATATGGCTGTGTCTTTCGGAATCAAAACCCAGGGTTCAACGATCCGGCAGTCGTCATTCGCCCCTTTCGACCGACATGGTGTGCTCATGATGGCAGCGCTGGACCTGGAAGGCACATCTGTCAGCACAGCAAGCCTTTCTTTTGCTTTGCAGGGCAGTGCCGCCCTTTCGAGCGCTGGCATTCAGGCGGATTTCTATCTGTCCGGCAGTATCACCTCGGACGAATTGCGTTTTGCCCCATCAGGCCGCTATTATGCCTTTTCAGGAAACAACTGGATTTCGGGCAGACCGGCAGAATACCCGATATTTCAGGAGTATGCCGCAATCGATGGGAAGCGGTTCTACGCTTTTTCCGAATTGTCAGCCCGGCTGTTCAGCGCCGGCTTTTTCAACAAAGAAGGCCAGAGCTCGGTTATAAAAATGCCCCTTTCTCCATCATTGCTTGCACGGCGGGCGGGTATGGTTGCTGGTTCGCGGTTCGCGTTTCTCTTTGACAACCTGGCAAGCCAATTCCTGTCATCGCTGTTTATCCGGGCTGAACTCGATTTTTCCGTGCTGGCGGGACTAGCGGCGCAAAACCGTCTGGTTGCAGGATGCGAGTTCGCCCTGCCCCTCGCTCCTTCACTTGCCGGCAGGTCCTTTCTTGTTTCTTTTTCATTAAAAAACGGATGGTAAACGATGAAAAATAAAGCATTGCATGAAAGCGGGAAGAAATTTCTCCCTGAGGCAATCTCGTCGCTTCGCGAAGCTATTGCAGAAATCAGCGGCAATGAAGTATTCGCCATCGGAGCCTGTGACAAATCTGGCATGATATCCGAGGTCGAAATTGTAGCACGGGGCAGTGTGTCATCGGTTCCGGCTCTTGAGTCATGGTTTGAAAAGGGTTCCGTCCTGATCCACAATCATCCATCTGGAAACCTTTTACCCTCAGAGGCGGATGTCGAGGTTGCCGCACAGGCCGGTTCATACGGCGTCGGCAGCTATATTGTCGACAACGATGTTGCATATGCCTTTGTCATAGCAGAGCTGGTCCAGCAGAAACCTGAAAGGCGCCTCGACTGCGAAGATATGGGCGCTGTCCTCGAATATGGCGGAAAGCTTTCACGAGTCATGCCGTCCTTTGAACCGCGTGAATCACAGGTCCTGCTTGCCCGTGATGTAGCGGCCATTCTGAATGATCGGGGGATTCTGGCGGCCGAGGCAGGGACCGGAGTCGGCAAGTCCTTTGCCTATCTGGTTCCAAGCCTCGCGTGGGCAATAGCCAACGACACCAGGGTTGTCATTTCGACAGCTACCATCAATCTGCAAGATCAGCTTTTCACCAAAGACATTCCGATCATTGCATCCATGTTCAAGAAGCCGGTAAAATCAGTCCTGGTCAAAGGCCGTTCCAATTACCTCTGCAAACAGAGGCTGGGAGAGGCGATCGCTGAAGAAGGCATCTTCCTCAAGGAAGACGACAGCCTGAAAAAAATCCTTGACTGGGATAATTCGGGTGGTTCTGGCGACAGGGCGGACATACCATTTTCCGTTGAGGATAGCCTGTGGAGCCGGATCTGTTCTGAGAGTGAATCCTGTCTGGCGCTTCATTGCGGGTTTCGAGAAAAGTGCCATGTCCTGCAGGTTCGGAAAACTGCGGCAAGCGCTCAGGTTATTGTTGTCAACCATCATCTGCTGTTCGCCGATATCGCCAGCAGAAACAGATCTTCCGGCGGCGAGCAGACTGCCATTCTGCCAAGCTATTCCGCCCTCATTCTCGATGAGGCTCATTCGCTCGAATCCAGCGCAACCAGCCTTTTTACCGAAGAATTTACCAAATTCAGCATTTTCCGGCATGTGTCACGGCTTAAAAAAAGTTCAAAAACAAGGACAAGCGGCCTGCTTCCCCGACTTGCCAAACTTCCGGAAATCGATCGAGCCGCGCTCGAAAAAGCTGAAAACGCACTTAAACCGCTTCAGAACACCATGGCGGAGCTTGAAAGCGAGGCGCTGCGGATGCTGTCATCGGTTTCCTCCCGCAGACTGAGACCTGCTGATTCACAAGCCTGGCGCGGGTTGACGGAGCGCTGTGAACAACTGCAAAAAGGGCTCCTGGCGGTTTCGAGCGCTCTCGCCTCAAGCCTCGCGAATGTGGAAGCCACACTTTCCAATGAAACCGTGATCGCTGAGGCAAAACTGCTCATGCGAAACATGAATGATACCGCAGTCCTCGCTTCTCGTTTCAAGGATTACCCGCAGGAAGAGGACATGATTTTCTGGATTCAAAAAGAGCATGCCCAGCGGAAGGATCCTTATATATCATTCAATGCCACACCGCTCGATGTCGCTCCATTGCTTGAAAAAACGGTGTTCAAAAAGATACCAGCAATTATCTGCACATCCGCGACACTCGCTATTGGCGGCTCCTTCCAGCACTGGATGCGGCGCTCCGGCATAGACCCTTCGAGGCCGGACATTTCTGCGCAAATCTATCGTTCGCCATTTCCCTTTTCTTCAAACGCCCTGCTCGCTATTGACACGGAAAGTCCGTCACCGCAAAAAAGCCCGCAGGCTTTTAAGGAATATGTCATCAGGGCGATCCCACGCCTGGTCATGGCTTCGCGCGGCAGAGCGCTGGTGCTGTTTACCAGCTATGATCTTCTGAACGCGGCTTATGCGGTTGCGGAACCGCTGTTGATACAGGCAGGAATCCCTTGCTTGCGCCAGGGGATGGACAGCCGAAGCCGTCTTCTCTCCATGTTCAAGGAAGATATTCCGAGCGTGCTCTTCGCAACCGATTCTTTCTGGGAAGGGGTGGACGCGCCGGGCGAAACGCTTTCACAGGTCATCATCACCAAGCTTCCCTTCAGAGTGCCTAATGATCCGGTTCCTGAAGCCAGAGCGGAAGCGATTGAAAAAAGCGGCAAGAACGCCTTTATGGAAATCAGCCTTCCCGAGGCCATTATCAAATTCAAGCAGGGATTTGGCAGACTGATACGCCATTCGGAAGACCGCGGGGCTGTTGTCGTGCTGGATTCGCGGCTTGTCCATGCTTCCTACGGCCAGCTTTTCATCAACAGCCTGCCCGAAAGTATCCTGGTGGTTGATTCGCTCACGGCGATAGAAAAAAAGGTTGAAAATTTCCTCGCATGACTGCCATAATGTCTTTCATGGCTCGAATTTACCGGAGAAAACCGACAATCAGGAGGAACATCGATGCCTCTGCTTGAAAAGCATTGTTTTATCATGAAAAACACAACCCGTCACAACGCATGGGGAAGCTATGACGGTTTTCAAAAGTATGCCCATATTCAGCAGGCACTGGACAAACCATCCGCTGAGTATTGGATGGGAGACCATCCCAATGACCCTTCATACCTCATGTTCTCGGACGGTACAAGCCTGCCGCTCGACAAATTAATCCGCACCAATCCGAAGGCGTTTCTGGGTGAAGAAGTATTCCGGCAATTTGACGATCTGCCGTTTCTGTTCAAGGTTCTTTCCGCGAGCATGCCGCTTTCGATACAGGTTCATCCGGACAAGGCAAAGGCAAAGGCAGGTTTTGAGCGGGAAGAGGCCAGAGGCATTGGGCTGACAGCCCCCGAAAGAAATTACAAGGACAAGAATCACAAACCGGAGCTCGCTGTCGCCCTTTCTGATTTCCGCGCCCTCTGCGGTTTTCGGCCCGCGCAGGAAACAGCTAGGCTTCTCGGACCCGAGCTGACCGCTTTTTTTTCTTTCAGCGCTGATGCTTTCCAGGATTCCCTGATTCGGTTATTGAAAAAAGCGCTCAGTCTCCATGACCACGAAAAGTATCAGCTTGAAGCCATGGCGCTGAAGCAGGCTGAAACATTGAGGCAAAGTTCGAATCGGGCAGACAGGCTGGCCGGCGATGCCGTTCAGGAATGCTACCGCCACTACCCCCATGACGGTGGTGCTGTCTCACCCTTATTTCTCAATCTCTTTACACTTGAGCCCGGTCAGGGGTTGTATGTCCCGGCCGGCGTCATGCATGCCTATCTTTCAGGCACCATCCTGGAAATCATGGCCACTTCAGATAATGTCATTCGGGGCGGATTGACTCAGAAGCACATTGATGTGGATGATCTTATCGCGGTCATCGATTTTGCAGCACAGCCTGAGTTGATACAGCCCGTCACTAAAAACGCCTGGAAAATCTGGAATACCCAGGCTGATGAATTCACGCTGATGGAATTTTCTGCCGTACAGCAGGGAAGGACGAGTTGGAGCGTCACAGGGCCAGAAATACTCTTCTGCAATCAGGGCTCTTTTCAGATTGAATGTCCCGCAGGTTCAGCAAGCCTGGTGGAGGGCACATCGGTATTTATCGCTGGCTCCTGCAAAAACTGTACGCTAGCCGGCACCGGTGTTGCATATCGAGCCATGGTTCCGCTTCAGAAGGACCAGCCATGACAGTCTGGGTCGATGGAGACAGCGTACCGCGGGATGTCAGACGTATCTTATTGCAAAGAAAAGAATTAACCGAAGATATCCAAAATCAGTCGCAGTCTCAAGTCTTGCGTTTCATAACGACGGTCCGGCTTCCGGATGTGCCATTGCCGTATATAACCAAAGTTAGTCCGGGACCCGATGCGGCAGATACGTTTATTGAAGAGCACGCAAAAGCTGGCGATGTGGTAATTACCCGTGATATTCCATTTATGGATCGATTGGCAGAAAAAGGAATCTGGGCGCTCAACGACCGGGGAGAACTGATAACCAAAGAAAACAGCGCTGAACGGCGTTCGCTTCGGGATGCTTCGCTCACCCTCCGTAACCTTGGCGTTCTGCCTGATTCGCCAAAAGGTTCGCAAAGGACCGCGGCAGACACCAAGCGGTTCGCCGACAGCCTGGATCGCCTGCTTGCCCGGATTCTGAAGTAGCGCAACTCAGTCGGACATTCATCGTTTTTTATCAATTATTCTGTCGGTGCTTGCTTTGCGGTGTCAGTCGGGTCACTGGTTTGTTCCTGTGAAGGCTGAGTTGGAACGCGGTCTGACAGCTGCGCCGAAACTTCCTGAGTTCCCGCTTCTCCCGGCATAGCAGGCTGCTCCGTGGTTTCAGAATCGCCTTCATCCATACCCGGCTCAGGTGAAACGGGCGGCGGCGTAACGGTGAGTGCCAAATCGGGCGGAGCAGACTGGTTTTCTATATAGCGCCGCACCAGGTAGTCATAGCGCTCCCGGAGAATCCCTGATTTATTGAGCGTTTCCGGAGAATATTTGATGGGAGAAGACAGAAGCGCAATGAGCCGAGCCGCCTGATCTTTTGTCAGTGAAGCGAGCCCCTTGCCGTACCAGTGCCGCGCGGCAGCTTCAATGCCGAATATACCCCTGCCCCACTCAGCATAGCCAAAATACAATTCCAGTATTCTGTCCTTTGAAAGAATCAATTCGAGCTCAAGCGCCGTTATTATTTCGAAATATTTTCTTACATAGCTTTTTTCGGGCACCAGAAACAAGGTTCGCGCTACTTGCATAGTCAGCGTCGAGCCGCCGTACAGCGGCTTGCCCAGTTTGTCGTTGATCTCTTTTGCGCGTTTGAATGCTTCAAAATCCAGTCCATGATGGCTGTAAAACTTTCCGTCCTCCACTGATATCAGCATGGATCGAACATACAGCGGAATTTTCTTGAGCGGCAGCGGCTTGGGTTTTTCGAGCTTCCAGCCATACCCCAGCGCGCGGTACGGCATGAGGACAGTGAAAGGCGGGTTCACAAATTTATAAACCAGAATGCAGGTTCCCGTCAGCAGAATATATCCGAGGTGGATAAAGACAACTATTTTCAAGACAAGCAGAAGAAGCCGCTTGATTGTCAATGGCTTTTTCTTGCGATCCCTCATTCCGGATTGTTTCGCTTCTTGCATCACTCTGCATCGTAATGAGAAAAAGGCTTCGCGTAAATCCCGGCCGAAACCGGGTCATGCGAAGCCTTCAGCATTCAACAGAAAACAAGGGTTACTGGTTTTTAATCAGAACGAATTCCACTCGCCTGTTTTTCCAGCGATTTTCCACATCGAGGAAGGATACAACAGGTTCGCTTGAACCCAACCCCACGACTGAAAGCCGCCGTGCGTCGACGCCATTCTGGATCAGCATGGTGCGCACCAGCTCGGCTCTTCCGGTTGACAACGGAATCAGCTCCTTAATCTCTTCAGACTGAATTCTTGCCTGCGAATAGCCAAGCATTTTCCCGACATTGTTTGCGTGTCCCTCGATGCGGATTCGATAGTCCGGGAATTTGTTCAGAATCTGCGCAATTCGGGCAACAACCTTTTCGTTTCTTGCCACGATGTCCGGCGGCAGGCCGATAAAGTCGCTGTAATTCGCCCGGAACACAATGGACGGGACCTTGATTTTCAGCCTGTCACCATCTCGGATAACAAGGACGTCAACCGCGATCACACCGGAAATAGTGGTACTGTTGCCCAGCGCGTCCCGTGCCACAAAGGTGAAGGGATAATCCGTTGCCGATTCTACCAGTTCACCTCTGGTTGATTTACCGTCCCAGACAATTTTGACAGGTGGCTTGCCCTTCCCGTTCCAATTCATGAAAAGCCTGCTGGAGCCAACCGCGTTCGGCGTACTGGATTCAACCACGGCATTTTCATAGATTTCGAGCTTCCAATCCGCGACATTCGATGCCTTATCGACAAGAATATTGAAATTCAAAAGGTCATCCACGCCATCACCGTCAGGACTGAAATACTCAGGCGTTACCGAGATATCCACCTTGGGCGGATCCGTGACAACCGTAATCGGCGCGCTGACCGCTTCGGCGATATCGCCCTTGGCATATCGCACAACCAGCTTGCCCATAAATTCGCCCTGGAGCACCTGTCCCTGCAGATCTCTGCCGTCCCATACCAGCCGCGACGGCACTTCATTGCCAGTGCCACCGAAATAGCTTCGTTCATTTCCTTGCTTATCGATGATAGAGAATCGCCACGATTCGATACCTTCGCGTTTTTCAACAACAATCGTGAAGGATACATCATCGCGCACGCCGTCACCATTAGGCGACATGCCGGTATCCGAAGCAGTTACATACACCTTTGGTTTTGCCGCGTCAACGGTAATACCTTTGGCAGTTGCCAGCGCGCTGTTGCCCGCAGCGTCGCTTGAACTGACTTCGTAGCTGTACACACCATCCCGCACGACAGCGCCGGATGCATCTTTTCCATCCCAGACAAAGGTTTTCGCTTCGTTCTTGAAGGTCCATGTTCTGATCACCTGTCCGGAGGCGTTCTTGATACGGCCCGTCCAATCATCGCCCGGCACAGACTTCTGATAAATAGTTATGCTGTCCTTGTTGCCATCGCCATTGGGAGAGAAGAGCAGCGGTTCCGCGCTCACTTCAATTTTCGGCGCAACTGTATCAACGAGAACTGCAGGACTGTCCAGCGCAAACAAGTCGTCATTCTCATAAAGAATCCGCAGGCTTACCTGATACAAGCCATCAGGAACGGCGATGCCGGAGGCTGTTTTACCATCCCAGGAGTACTGATCCTTTATATCCTTGCTCCCGCTCCAGGTGCGCAATGCATTTGCATTTTTCTGGCCGTTTTTGTCCAGCGCGCTTATCGATATGCTGTACTCCCTGATCGCGGCCGGTCTTGGCGCTTGAATATTAATATAGGCAATATCCTTTATTCCGTCGCTATTCGGACTGAAAGCCTTCGGGTCAACATCCAGCCGGACCTGTTTTGCTGATGCGTCAACTTCGATTCTCAAACGCGGAGCAATAAAGGAGTTCCCCGCTTGATCTATCGATCGAAGTTCATAGAAATAGACACCATCCGGGACGATTTTTCCTGATTGATCTTTGCCGTCCCACACAAAAGAAGGAATCGTGTTTTTCCAGCTCCATGATCGGATGATCCGGTTTTCAGCGCTCACAATCTGTGCCTGCCAGTCATCGCCTGGCACTGCTTTCTGAGTGATGAGAACCGTGTCGGAGCGTCCGTCCCCATTCGGCGAGAATACCGGGAGAGAAGCCTGGACAGTGGCTTTCGGCGCTGCTGTATCAATCGCTATTAGGCTGATTTCTTCAACAAACACATCGTCGTTTCTATAAAGAATTTCGAGCCGTGCTCGATACAAGCCATCCGGTACTTTTAAGCCTGAACTGCTCCGCCCATCCCACACATACTGTGTTCGGATTGAATTTGTGCCGGTCCATGCCATGACTGCAAGCTGATCAGTCCGGTTTCCGGCAGGGAAAACCTCAAGCTTGAACGAGGTGATTCGGTCTGGGTATGATGCTTGAATGCCGAACGTTACGGTATCCTTGACCCCATCGTCATTGGGGCTGAAAGCTGTCGTGTTCGCATCCAGACGAACCTGCTTTTGGACGGTTTCCACTTCAATGGAAATTGGAGCGGTTACAGTCTTGTTGCCTGCGCTGTCCGCTGATTCGAGTTTATACTGATAGATTCCATCCCTGACCAGCAAGCCGCTTTGATCCTTTCCATCCCAGCTAAAGTTCTTGACCTCGTTTTGCCATGTATAGCTTCGTACAACTCTCCCGGCTGCGTCCATAATAGTTCCAGTCCAGTCATCGCCAGGTTCAGATGTTTGCAGAATTTCCACTGAATCCGAACGTCCATCGCCGTTCGGTGAAATTATCGTCCTGGACGCCGAGACATTCGCTTTCGGCGCGATCCTGTCCAAAAGGAAGGTTGGGGCTGATGCCTCAACCACATCGCCATTCTGATACTTGACGGTCAAATTGGCGGCATACCTGCCCTCAGGCGCCGCAATGCCTGCATCGAGTTCACCGCGCCAGATAAATTTCACAGGAAGCAGGCCATCACCTTTCCAGGTTCTGACTGCGTTCAGCGCCAGTTCCCCTTCCTGCGCTACAATCACTAACTCCCAGGATTTGACTTTTTCAGGGGATTTCGCAGTCGCCGCGAGCGTCAATTCATCCTTGATACCATCATTGTTCGGGCTGAATGCGCGCTGATCCACTTCAAGTCTGACCGCTTTTTTCTCTGTCTCAATCGAAATGAGGATCTGACCAGAGGTATAGCTGTTCCCAGCCTTATCAATGCTCACGAGTTCATAATAATACTGACCGTCAGCCAGCAAAGCTCCAGATCCATCGGTGCCATCCCAAACAAAGCTGGCCGCGCTGGTATCCCAAGTCCATTGCCGAAGAATTTCGCCTTGCATGGTTCTGATAGTTCCTGTCCAGAAATCCTGGGTATATGACTCCTGGGTTATGGTCACTGTATCCAGAATGCCATCGCCGTTCGGCGAGAACAGCGAAGCTGATGCCTTCACCGCAGCACGAGGCGGCACTCTGTCCACCAGGATTGCTGATGTTGAGGTTTCAAGCCTGTCGCCGTTGGGGTATTCAATCATCAGATACGCGATATACTGCCCATCCGGGACATCGGCTGCGGCATCAGACATGCCATTCCATTCCAGTTTTGATGGAAGAGCGCCGCTGCCTTTCCAGGTTTTTATTCTGGCGTCTTTCTGATACTGCGGGCTTATCCAGATTATCCATCCGCTTGATCGCTCTGACACGACAGCCTCTGGAGAAAGCACAAGAACATCCCGCACGCCATCATTATTCGGACTGAATGCTTGCATCGAAGGACGCAGGTAAGCTTCCTTCTTTATTGTATCAATCGAAATTTCAACTGGTTTCAGTTCAAAAGCGTTGCCTGCCTTGTCCTTAGCAGCGACATGATAGGTATAGGTGCCATCGGGCACGGGCAATCCTGAATTTCCCTTTCCATCCCAGACAATATCGGTAAGCCTTCCGCTCACTTCCCAGTTTCTGACTGGATTTCCCTTGCTATCCCGAATTGAAGCGCTCCAAAGGTCTTCCATGGTACTGCTCTGACGTATGGTCACCATGGTTTGTTCACCAGAACCAGCCGGGTTGAAAACTTTCCTGGAAACTGCAGCCTCCGCCGCGGGATATGTCACATCAAGCAGCACCGGCTTGCCTTCGACATCCGCTTCAAATCCGTTGATATAGGAAACAGAAAGTCTGGCTTTATACATGCCTTCCGGCAGACTCCTGCCGGATGAGTCCTTGCCGTCAAAGATAAAAATCGCCGGCATCGTTTCATACCCGTCGCCTTCTGCGCGGATGCTTTCAGACGCGTTTGCTTCATTCGATATGATGAATTTCCAGGATGTCATACCCCGACCAGAGCTGATGCGGGGCCGCAACACGACAGTATCAGCGGAGCCGTCTCCATTGGGACTAAAAGCTTCCCTGTCCTGAATCAGCTCTACCACGGGTCTCGCCGTGTCAACAGTCACCTTCCCGGAAACAGTGCTGAAACTGTTTCCAGCCTTGTCAACCGCAAAAATATACATTTCATAGTCGCCGTCTGCAACAATCCGTCCCTGATCATCCTTTCCATCCCAAACCAGCGAGGCTGGGAGTGACTGCTGGTATTGCCTGACAACTTTTTCGTTCCGGCTTGCGTCGCGGATGATAAGGTTCCAGGAATCTTCCTCGGAAGACTGGAAGCTGAATTTGAAATTGTCGCGCCGTCCGTCATTGTCGGGACTGAAAATTGCATTTTCATCGCCGAGAGCGATAGAGGCTGAAGGCGGAGTCCTGTCGAGCAGGAAGGCCGGCGTGAATCGCTCAGGCATGTATCCATTCTGATATTCAAGATTGATGCCCGCCTCATACATGCCATCAGACAAAACCGCATTTGAAACATCAGTTCCGCGGAAAACATAGCTTGCCGCAGGCGGAGCCAACTCGTTGCCGCTGACCGCCCATACTTCTTTTCTATCCTGATCGAGTACGAAGACTCGCCATTTTTTCAGATTTTTGGCCGAATCAATTTTGGGTGTAATAATGAGAGAATCTTTGTTTCCATCCCCATTGGGACTCATCACCGTGTCGCTGAGGGCGATAGAGACATCGGGCCGAGAGGTGTCGACAATAATCTCACCGACACTGCTTTCGGCTGAATTTCCGGCTTCATCCTTTGTTTTCAGAATAACGGTATATTTTCCATCTTTGACCCGCTTTCCGTCATCCGCCGTACCATCCCATGCAAAATCTCTCGGCGCGCTACGCTCGTTGAAACGCTGGGTTCTGACCACATTCCCCGCGCTATCCGATATTTCTACAGTCCAGCTGTTCTCTACCGAGCCAGTATTTCTGAATGACAGCTGATCCCGGCTGCCGTCTCCATCAGGGCTGAACATGACATTCTGTTCCATCGGACGGATCATGGCTTTTGGCTTTTCCGAATCAACAACAATCGTCAGGCAGCTCTGATAATCCAGATTCGTATTGCCGTTATCGTCCCGTGCGATAAAGCTCATTGTATAAACGCCGTCTTCTACCCGTTTGCCCGAGTCATCACGACCATCCCAGATGATGGATTCCGGAACCGCGACGGAACCCCGGTCATATCCAAAAGCTTTTCGAATCCCCGCAGAAGAAAGCGATAATTTTTCAGCTAATTCATTGGATGCCGCAAAGGTCCGAACCACAGCTCCGGAGGATTTATCTTCAATTGTCAATTTCCAGCCCGCAATATACCGTTCATCGGTGATGCGCAAGGGAATGGTCAATTTTTCTTTTTCGCTTCCGCTTTCGGGAGAGACATATGCAACCCCGCGGAAAGGAACCGGCAGACCAAGCGAGACTTTCGGAGCTGTCTTATCCTTGACACCGAAGCTGAGAGAAAAACCGGCGCTTGCTGCGTACAGTGAATCATAGAGAGGCTGAACTGCCACCGCTGTTCCGAGAGCAGCGTCAGGATGTTTTGTCCCAAACAACGACAATCCTTTACCCAGGGGAATGGTTCCCACGATGCCTATACTGGGAAGGAGGCTTCTGCCGTTTCCTGTCAGCATATCCCGAAGTCCAATGGACCAGCCTGCGCTCAGGGCGGCATAGTCTCTGAATCCAAGCCTGAACGACAGCCCAAAATTCAAATCCTGAAAAGCCGGCGCCCAGAGGTCCGCCGCCGCTTCGATATTCCAATAATACGACTGAAGCAGAGAGCCCCGAATCCCTGCTCCAAAGGTAAATGCCGCGGGATACGCCGAGGAAACTGCGCTTCCAAAAGCGCCAGCCGGCGGTGTCGAGGTCAGATAACCTTTCCCCATATTGAGCAAAGCGATGCCCAGTTTCGCGTCTTTGTAAAACCCAAGATCCCCTAAAAGCGCTGTAATACCGATATCAGCACCCAGACCCCAGCCGAAAGTACCGTTGCCGCCCATTGTCAGCTCGACAGCGCTTCCTGCATACAGTGTTCTTGAAAGCTCTTTCGCGAAACTGGCTCTCAGTGAGCCAAAAGTGCCGAGCGGCATTTCCGACATTGTCGAAGGGAGTGTCAGAAAACGTGCATTGCCGCCCCAGACTCCGTATGTTGTCGGAATACTGAATCCCAGCGATGCTGCGCTGCCCCAGCCCTGCGGCCCGACACCCCAATCCGTTATGCCGGTATAGGAAGTTTCAATCTGAAAAAGCTGGTTTGCCGCTTGGGATGAAGGATTCAGAATGGATGAGGACGGTGTGCCTGATCCCGTCACGCTCGGTGCTAGCGCCATATCCCAGGGGTTATTCAGCGAATTCAAAAAATATCCGCCCTGAGGCGGGTCATAACCAAAAGCGGATAAAGATAAGGCTGAAAGCAATACAGCAGCAAAAACCAGCCGTTTTTTCAAGGACATGGGTACTCCCCCTCGCAGACTATTATTACTCATACAGTACTATCACGGATATGCCGGAAAAACAAAGGAAGAACCTGAAAAATCGGCAGATGACCGAACGTACGCCGACAGAACCGCTTATTCAGTTATCGGCATAAATGAGGCGTTTGTTGATAGGATGATATCAGTTTATTAGTGCCTGCTATTGGTAGATGATGAGACCTGGCTCGGGATCGAGCGCTAAAACTTCCGCCGGGGACATCAGTGGGTTATCAAAGCCCGCCAGAGTGAAATCCGACTTGAAAAACAATTTAAAACCTTTTATCGGCATATTTTCCGCTTTGGCATTGAGCGCGTAGGTGTTTTTCTTGAGTGAAGGCGGGCCGAATCCATCAGCGGTGTGAATCAGCAACACACGCTCAAAGTCAGATCGGACTCTTGAACGATTCTGTATCATTTTTTCAGCAAACTGATGCACCACAAGAATACGTATTCCGCTGATATTGTTCGCGATAATATAATCCTGCATTATTTTCTGCGCTTCATTCAATTCTTCGGCGGTAATCGAACCTATTTCCTTCATCGGGTTGAGAGTCCGCCATTCCGGATCCAAAGCCAGGTGCACATTCGGATATTTCAGGAAAGGCAGAATCTTCTCCATACTTTCCCGCACCGAATACTTCCCTATCTGGTGATCAACGAATACCAGCATGTCTTTCTCTTGGGCATATGCAATATAGGATTCTAGAACTGAATCGCTCAGATAGCCGATTTCTCCCCTTGGCCAGCAGGTTCCATAGATAATGTAGTAGGCCGGAACGGCACCTTTGGAACCATTCGCTTCATCATAAAGGCGCGCATAGTATTTGATCTTTTCCGCGATCTCTTCCTTGGAAAACAGGCCGAGAATGCCCATGTTTTTGGAAAACGGATGGCCGTAGAACGAAACGATAGTATTGTTTGCGAGCAAAGGGACGCGCTCGGAAAACCCGCCCTGGCTGTTCGGGTTTCCGCTTCTATTGGGAACCGTCATGGGGAGTTCCAAAACCGCATTTTTTTTGTAAAGCGCCGGAAAGAGGCGATATGGTTGGTTATCAGTGGCAAACGCAGGCAAGGCTATCACGATGAGAGCGGCCAGCAGGCAGACATTTTTTGCTTGTTTCAGCATGGGACCTCTGTAACTAAGAAAAATTCACGTATAGAGAATATCGACATCTCGCAGTTTTTATTGAGCCGAATCGAATTGCGAGGCGTTTTCGACCGGGCACATTTTTCTCCCATCGCTGAGCCTGCCGGGAAAAAGATTCCCTGATATAAAGGCACATACCATGCTTTCAATCCCACCCCACCTTATTAAATTTATAATTCATTATATCATTTATATTTATAAACACAATAATCTTTAACCTAAAATCTGGCACGGTTCCTGCTTTATATACAGTGCACACACCATGATGCGCAACAGCGAATCAGTTGTGTGGCACCCAGGCCGGCAAAAGCTGGCCGAAGTCAGCAGACGCTGACTCAATCAACTGTAAGGAGTTCCTTATGAAAAAGGCACTTGTACTCATCGCAATCGCACTCGTTTCTGTCGCTGCCGTCTCCGCGCAGCCCTGGGCCGGTCAGGCTCAGTCTAATTTCCCGCCGCGCTATGGCTATCAGACTGCTCCGGTCGCGCCAGCCACCCCTATGGCACCACAGGCTTACGGCCGCGGTTATAGCTTGGCCGCAGCTCAAGCTCCTGTCAATTTTGAAAAGATCACCCTTGAGGGAACGCTGGAACTCGTAAATGCACAGATCGCCATCAAGAAAGATGCTAAAACCTACTATGTCATGATTCCGAGCCGCCTCATTGGCTTCATCGACGGCCTCAAGGAAGGTGCTTCTGTCAAGGTTGAAGGCTATTCCCATGCAATCGTCGGCGTGAAAGACAGCTTCGGTGTCCACGTTGATTCACTGACCCTGAACGGTAAAACCATCGATCTTTCCACCCAGGCTGCACCTGTGGGTGTCGGCTATGGAAGAGGCATGATGGGCGGCGCAGCTGGCCGTACTGCCATGCCGATGGGCCGGAGGCACCGCTGATTCGATTGTCAGCGATAAACGAAGCATAAAAAAGGGAGGCACTTGCCTCCTTTTTTTTTCGCTATTGAATCAGGCCAATTTATGCATCCGCCTGCGCAACCCCATTTCAGGCAATAAAAAAGACCGCTCAAAGCCATCCGGCCCGCGGTCTTTTCTTGTCACCCCTCATCAGAGAGAATCAGACGTACTTGACTACCTTCCCTGCCTTGAGACATTTGGCGCAGACTTTGACAGTCTTCACCGTACCATTTTCCTTGGTCCTTACCTCAATAAGGTTGGGAAGCCAGGTTCTTCTGGTGCGGTTTTTCGCGTGAGAAACATTATTGCCAAAAAGGGTGCCTTTTCCACATACTTCACATACTCTGGACATGGTAGTTCTCCAAACAAAATAGTTTTTGTACTTTACAGGAAAAATCCCGCAATGTAAAGTACCGTAAAGCATGGTTTTCAGCTTTATCGCTGTTTCCCCGCCATCATTTTTGCCATGGCGCCTTTATTTTTTATCATCTTTTTCATCATCAGGCGGGATTTTTCAAATTTCTTCAAAAGCCGATTGACCTCGGCAACCGATGTTCCCGATCCCCGCGCGATCCGTGCCCGTCTGCCGGGTCCGATAATCAGGTGGTTCAAACGCTCTTTTTTTGTCATGGAGCGGAGGATGGCTTCTTCGCGCTTCATCTCTTCATGATCGATCTGATCCTCATCGATCTGCCCGGCCATCCCGGGGATCATCTCAAGCATTGCCTGAACCGACCCCATTTTTTTCATTTTCTGAAGCTGACCGAGATAATCCTCGAGGGTGAAATTTTCTTCAGACAATTTGCGCTCAAGTTCTTCCGCTTCCTTCTGATCATAAACACTCTGCGCTTTCTCGACCAGCGATACGATATCGCCCATGCCAAGAATTCTGCTCGCGACACGTTCAGGATAGAAAGGCTCAAGTCCATCCGGACGCTCCGAGGTGCCGACAAATTTGATCGCCTTGCCGGTAACCGATTTCAGGGATAGTGCCGCGCCGCCCCGAGTATCAGAATCGAATTTTGAAAGAATCACACCGGAAATGCCGATTTTTTCGTCAAATGTTTTAGCAATATCAACTGCTGCCTGTCCGGTCATGGAGTCAGCCACGAGGAGCGACTCAATCGGTTTGACTGCATCTCTGACTTTAGCTAGCTCCTGCATCAAAGCATCATCAATCTGGAGCCGGCCCGCGGTATCGATAATGACCGTGTCATAAGATTCACGCTTTGCACGGGCGAGCGCGGCTGTCGCGACCTGAACGGGGTCCTTGGTATTTTCGGTATGAACGGGCACGCCTATCTGACTACCCAGAACAGAAAGCTGTTCCACTGCCGCCGGCCTCACCAGGTCGCAGGCAGCGAGCAGAACTTTTCGGCCTTTGTTTTTCAGAAGAAGTGCCAATTTTGCCGCGGTTGTGGTCTTGCCTGAACCCTGCAGTCCTAAAAGCAGAATGACGGACTGCGTATCCGGCCCTTTCAAGTTGAGTTCCTGCTTCTCATCGCCAAGAAGCGCCACCATTCTGTCATGGACTATTTTGATGAACTGCTGGCCGGGGCTGACAGCGCGGAGAACCTTTTCCCCTTTGGCTTCCTCGAGTGTGCCATTGATAAAGCGCCTGACAACCCGGATATTCACATCGGCTTCAAGCAATGCCATTTTAATCTGCTCGATAGCATCTTCAACGTTTTTTTCCGAGATTGAGGATTTGCCGCTTATGGTGCGAAATACATCGCTGAATTTTTCACTTATCTTCTCGAGCATGAAAACCTGCCTTGCTGTCGTTTGATTTCATTAATTGAAGCTGCCGCGTCAGCTTGGTTTTGCGCGGCGAACTCTGTGTGAAAATCTATATTCAAATGGATGAATGGTCAATGAGGCGGTAGAAAAATGGAAATTCGGTCTACAGGCTGCCCTTGAGTCCGACGGCTTCCGCTTCTTTTCTCAGCGCCAGAATCGTTTCAGCGATCAGCGCTTCAAGCGGCAGTCCGAGCATTGCGGCGCCTTTTTCTATCACATCGCGCCGGACTCCCGCAGCGAATGCCGCGCTTCCCCATTTTTTCTTGACCGATTTGACTTCCATATCCAGTATGCTTTTTGAAGGCCGGACATAAGCGCAGGCGGCGATGAATCCGGTCAGCTCATCCACCGCAAAAAGATACTTTTCCATGCGATGTTCTGGCTCTACCTTACTGCAGATACCCCATCCATGGCTTTCGACGGCATGGATAAACGCTTCGTCAAAGCCCGCTTTTTCCAGAATTTCTCTCGAGTGCTGAAGAT